>JAMPXH010000073.1 GCA_023701285.1 Candidatus Didemnitutus sp. | reverse complement strand
GGCCCGAGCGCGAACATGTATAAGATGAAGGGCAAGGAGCAGTGGATCTGCGACGAGTGCGTGCGCCCTTCCTGCATCTGGCCCGACGTCTGCCGCAACCTCGACACCGACCACACCGCGCTCCTCGATATCTACGAGTCAGTCCGCAACACCGAGGGCGTGAAGCATGCCTACGTCGCGAGCGGCATCCGTTACGACCTCTTCCTCCACGACAAGGGCGCGACACCCGAGGTGAAGGCGAGCCACGAGAAATACATCGAGGAACTCGCCGCGCATCACGTGCCCGGCCGCATCAAGGTCGCCCCCGAGCACACGAGCGACCACGTGCTGCGCATCATGCGCAAGCCGACCTTCAACCTGTTCTACAAGTTCAAGGAGAAGTTCAGCGCCGCCGCTGCCAAGGCCGGCAAACCGGACATGCCGGTGACGCCGTATTTCATCAGCTCGCATCCCGGCTCGCGCCCCGAGGACATGGCCGACCTCGCGCTGAAAACCAAAGACCTCGGCTACCGCCTCGAGGCAGTGCAGGACTTCACGCCCACGCCGATGACAGTGGCCACCGAAATCTACGCGACCGGTGTGCACCCCTACGACGCCAAGCCCGTCGAGGTCGCGCGCACGCCCGACGAGAAGCAGACCCAGCGCAGTTTCTTCTTCTGGTATAAACCCGAGATGAAGGCCGCGCTGCGGCAATCCATGCAACGCCTCGGCCTCGACGCCATCGCCCAGCGCCTGCTCGACGAGAAGAAGGCCACGCGCGACGTGACGCCTTCGCCGCACATCGCGCCCTGCGGCATGTCCGTGCCCGGCGCCCGCCTCGCCGCGGCGACGAAGGGGGCGAAAAAGCCGATGCCGCCCGAACGGGCTGCGCCGCCGCGCGGGACGCCGAAGCCGAAAAAGCCGAGCGACCTCGACCAGTTGCTGCGCGATTCCGGCGTGAAATTGCCGGAGAAGAAGTAGCGCCGTGCACCGCGCACCCGGTGGCGGGCGCGCGAATTCGGGCAGCTCAGCGCGGCTCGATCCGCACCTCGCTGCGAATCGAGTTGGCGATGAAACACTGCTCGTGCGCCTCGTGATGCAGCGCGGCGATCGTGGCGGCGTCGGGGATTTTTTCGCCCGAGCAGACGATCCGCGGGCGCAGGGTGACGACGGTCATGGCGAGTTTGCCCGCAGCGTCCTTGGCCATCACGCCCACGGCGTCGTCCTCGTAGGAGTCCACGATGTAGCCGCGGCGCGCCGCGATCGAGAGGAACCACAGCAGGTGGCAGCTCGAGAGCGCAGCGACGAAAGCCTCCTCGGGGTCGACCGCGTCCGCCACGGACATCGGCAGCGGCACGACGTGCGGCGAGGACGAGGCGGGCACTTCCACGCCGCCGTCGAAGCGCCAGCGGTGGGCGCGCGAGTAACGGTTGTCGGTGAATTTCTGTTCGCCGCGCTGCCAGACGGTGAGGGCGTGATAGGAGGCCATGACGGCGAGCGTGGCGATGCAGTCTCGCGCGCCAAGCTCGCGGCGCGGCCCGACCGGCACAGCGGCCGACGCCAAACTGTGTCGCCTCGGGCCGATGGGTCAGCGCCGGCTGCCCAGCAATGCATCGATCCGCAGCAGCAGCGGCGCGGCCAACGGCCCCCGGGCCAAGGCGACCAGCATCGATTCGCGGTCATCCGGTTGGTCCGGCGTGGTGAGGGCGACGTCGCCGACGGCGGCGAGGGCTCCCAGCACCGCGGCAGTCGCCAACGCAAGGGCGGCACGGCCGAGGCGCGAGCGGAGTAAGGTCGTTTTCACGGCGCGAGCGGAGCACGGAGTCGCCTCCGGTGCAAGCGAGCGACCATTACACGTCCCGGGCAGGTTTAGAGCCGCGGCCGCTCGGGTCGGGCCCGATCCGCCCGCGCGGCCCGCCGCAAGCAGTGCCGCGTGAGCGTGACTGCGGGGGCGCTCCGGACCGCGCCACGCGCGCAAAATCCGGGCGACTCGTCCCTTGAATCTTCGCCGCATTCCGCGCAGCGTGGTCGAAAACCCTTATGAGCATGTCTCCTGCGGGCGCGACGCCCGATCCGAAGGCCCCGATTCCCCGGCAGATTTCCTTCATCATCGGCAACGAAGGTTGCGAGCGTTTCAGCTTCTACGGGATGCGGAATATCCTGACCGCGTTCCTCGTCACGTCGCTGCTGGCCTACCTGCCGGAGGGCGACCGACCCGGCGCGGCCAAGGACGTGTTCCACACGTTCGTCATCGGCGTGTATTTCTTCCCGCTGCTCGGCGGCTGGCTCGCGGACCGCTTCTGGGGGAAATACAATACGATCTTCTGGCTCAGCCTCGTTTATTGCGTGGGCCAGGGCTGTCTCGCGCTGTTCGTCGACAGCCAGGCCGGGTTCTACACGGGCCTGTTCCTCATCGCGCTCGGCTCGGGCGGCATCAAGCCGTGCATCTCGGCCTTCGTCGGCGACCAGTTCGACCAGACCAACAAGCACCGCGCGAAGGTCGTGTTCGATGCGTTCTACTGGATCATCAACTTCGGCTCGTTCTTCGCGTCGCTGCTCATGCCGCACTTCCTCGTGCACTTTGGGCCGGCCGTGGCCTTCGGCATCCCGGGCGTGCTGATGTTCATCTCGACGGTCATCCTCTGGGCCGGCCGCCGCCGCTACGTGATGGTGCCGCCGGCGCCGCCCAATCCGCATTCGTTTCTCAACGTCTCGCGCACGGCGATCGCGGCGGGCACGCCGGGCAAGTTTTTTGCGGGCCTCGGCTTCGCGCTCGCGGTGCTGTCGTTCGTGCTGATCCCGAAGCTCGGCTTCGTCATCGCAGCCTGCATGGCGCTGGTGGCGGTGATCGCCTTCGGTGGCATCGGCGTGTGGCTGCAACTCGAAGGTGCGCGCGGCCGGCATCCCGACGAGGCGGTCGAAGGCGTGCGCGGCGTGCTGCGCGTGCTGGTGCTCTTCGCGCTCGTGACGCCGTTCTGGTCGCTTTTCGACCAGAAGGCCTCGACGTGGGTGTTGCAGGCCGACGCGATGGCCAAGCCGGCGTGGTTCCAGTCGTCGATGATGCAGGCGCTCAACCCCGCGCTCGTGATGCTGCTCATCCCGTTCAACAACCTCGTGCTCTACCCGGCGTTGAAACGGCTCGGTTTCGAGATGACGGCGCTCCGCCGCATGGGCGCGGGCATCGCCTTCTCCGGCGTGGCGTGGGTCATCGTCGGCGCCATGCAGCTCGTGCTCGACGGCGGCTCGACCTTCACGATCACGTGGCAGGTGCTGCCGTATGCGTTCCTCACGCTCGGCGAGGTGCTCGTCTCCGCGACCGGCCTCGAATTCGCCTACAGCCAGGCCCCGCAGTCGATGAAGGGTGCGTTGATGAGCTTCTGGATGCTTTCCGTGACGGTGGGCAACCTCTGGGTGCTCGTGGTCAACGCCAGCGTGAAGAACGCCGCGGTGACGGACCTGATCGCCTCGACCGGCTTCGGCGTGACGGCGTTCCAGATGTTCTTCTTCGCCGCCTTCGCCTTCGTGGCCGCGGCGGTCTTCGCCTGGGTGGCGCGCAGCTACCCGGTGAAGGACCACTACCGCACGGCCTGAGTCGCTTTCAGAGCGAGGGCGGCGGACGACTCTCCGCCGCCCGGGCTTCCTGCGCCTCGCGCAGCGCCGTAACCTCCGCCTGCAACCGGGCGATGGCCTCGGTCAGCTCGCGCGGAGCCGCGTCGTCCGCCCGCGCGCCGAGCAGGAAGCTGGCCGTGATGCCGCTGATCGTGCCGAACAGCCCGATGCCGCAGAGCATCAGCGAGACGGCGAGCACGCGGCCCTCGCCGGTGACGGGGAAGCGGTCGCCGTAGCCGACGGTCGTGAGCGTCTCCGCGCTCCACCAGATCGCGTCCTCGGCGGAGACGATGTTGGCGTCGGGCGCCCGCCGTTCGAAGGCCAGGATGGCGACCGACGAGAACGAGATCAGCAGCGCGACAGTGAGCCCGGCGGCGGCGAACCCGCCGCGCACGCGGTGCTGGAACGCACCCGAGACGATGCGCTGCATCATCCGCACGTCCCGCAGCACCCGGATGACATGCGCGACCCGGACAAGGCGCGCCGCGCGGAGCGCGTCGACGTGCGGGATGCACGCCACGAAGTCCAGCCAGCCCCAGCGCAGGAAATGCCTTTTCGACCGGGCGCGCCGGAAGCGGAGCACGACGTCGACGAAGAGCACGAGGCAGATGACGTCGTCGATGATCTGCAGGAGGCGCGAGATCTCACCGGGCAGGTCGAAGGCGGCATCGACCAGCAGCGTGGCCAGCACGAGCAGAGACAGGACGAGGATGACGATCTGGAACGGACCGATTTCCTCGGAAGCGGAGTGGGAATCGTTCATGGGTGCGCGCAGAGGGGCGGGGACGCGCGCGAAGAAGTGGCAAGGGCTCCACGGAGTTTCCATCCGGAAATCGCCGGGATGGGCGCGGCGGACCGCTACGGCTGGCCCGGAGTCTGGCGGACGGCCTCGCAGCGGAGCGACTCGCGGTGCGCCGCGAGTTGGTGGCGCGCGCAATCGGGGCAGATGCCGTGCGAGGTTTCCGTCGAGAACCGGGAGCCGAAATACTCCTCCATCGTCAGCCACTCCTCCTTGTGGCCGACCTTGCGGCACCAGCTGCAGATGCGCAGGAATTCCTCCAACTCGTGCAGGCGGGTGAGCAGGCGCTTGGTCGTCAGATGCACGACGATCCAGATCACCCCCACGATCGCCGTGCGCCAGAAGATGCGCGTCCAGATGATTTCCCGGGATTCGCCGAACAAGTAATGGGGCAGACGCAGGAACTCGACGAGGAGCATGAGCGCGATCAGCACGGAGAAACCGATCGCCTGGCCGCGGAGGATGAATTTGCCACTGAGGTGGGTGGGATCCTTGAACGTCACGCGGCGATGCAGAAGGAGCGCCGGGCCGGCGCAAGACGTTTTGCGGAGGCAGGGTGCCCCGGCGGCCCGGCAACGACGCGCGGCGCTGCGGGGTCAGTCCAGCCCGAGCGCGAGGCGCGTCTTCTTCGGCAAGCCGGCGGCGACGAGGGCGTGGCTGCGGCGGAGGCGCTCCCGCAACTGCGGCTCGGGCAGGGCGGACGGATCCTCGAGCTTCACCCAGTGGCGCTTGGCAAAATACGGGGCCTGGCCGATGCCGTCGAGGGCGGTGAGCGCGTCGAATTCGTCCGGCGTGCACTTGAAGCACACGCCCTCAAGCAGGTGGCCGTCGAGCGAGAGCACGAGAAAAACCTTGCCGGCGACCTTGAACACGAGTCCGCCCCACTGCGCGACGACCGTCGTGTGCGGGAGCGAGAGGGCGTAGGCTTGGAGGCGGTCGAGTTTCATGGTCGGAGCGGACGTCTTAGCGCCCGGCGCGCACTTGGGGCGTGAGCTGCATGATCTGGTGGGCGACGTCGGCTATGTTGTAGAGGAGCGTGAGCTGGTGCTGCGAGAAATCCTGCGGCGCGGCGCGCGCGGCGGTGCGGATGGCCTCAAGCAGCGCCTGCACGTCCTCGTGCGCATCGTTCGCGGCGGAGTGGAGCGAGTCGGCTGCCTCGTCGAGCGCGCGTTGGACGGCGTGGACGAGCGGCGGAAGCTCGGCCGCCGTCCCGCCGGCGGGCTGGCGGTGCGCGCCGAAGGCCGAGATGTAGGAGAGCAGGGCGTGGTTGAGATAGGTGAGCGCAAAGCTCTGGTCGAGGAGCTGTCGGCGGTTGCGCGGCTCGAGCTGCATGTCCTGCCAGGCGAGCGCGAGGGCGTTGTCGGCGCGGTGCGCGGCCCGGCGGGCGATGCGGTAGGGCAGGTCGTCGTCGGTCGAGGCGCGGTGATACTCCGCGGTCACGGCGCGGAGATAGTCGGCGTTGCGGTGCAGCGCGGTGTCGAGCAGCGCGGGCAGGCGCTCGTGTTGCCAGGCGGGCCAGAGCAGGCGGACGGAGAGGTAGGCGAGGCCGGCGCCGATCAGCGTGTCGATCAGGCGCGGCAGCATCAGCGCGACGCCCTGTTGCGCGACGAGATTGAAGGCGCAGAGCACGAACGTCGTGATGAACACGACCGAGATCGAGTAGTTGCGCTTCAGCCAGAAGAAGAAAAAGAAGGCCGAGACGAGGAGGAAGACCAGCTCGCCCATCGTCGTGGGCAGCAGTTGCACGACGAGCACGCCGCCGACCACGCCGGTGAAGGTGCCGAGGATGCGCTGGAACAGCCGCCGGCGCGTCTCGCTGTAGCTGGACTGCAGCACGAACAGGCTGGTGAGGATGATCCACTCGCCCTTGCGCACGCCCGTGAGCTTGGCGATGGCGAAACCGATGAGGAAACACAGGCTGAGCCGCACGGCGTAGCGCATGCGGGGATTGGCCCAGGTGAGCTGATCCTTGAAGCGCGGCCAGAGCGGGCGGCGGTCGCCGGCGAGCTGCGGTGCGGCGGTGCGGGCGGGATCGTCGCGGAGATGCTGGAGCGAGCGGTGCGAGCGCTCGAGGTTGCGGAAGAGGAGGCTGAGCGGGGAGTCCGCCGCGGCGCGGTTCTGCGCCAGCCGGTCGTCGAGCACGTCGACCAGCCAGCCGAGCGACACGGGATGATGGTAGGGCACGCCGGTGAGGAGGCTGCGGGCGAATTGCCGGACCGCGCGCGCGAGTTGGTGCAGCAACTGCCCGAGCCCTTCGAGCATGTCCTGTTTGGCGGGATCGTGGCTGAGCAGGTCGTAGCGTTCGTGGCTGGAGGCGGCGCGCTCGTGCAGGCTTTGCAGGAGCATGAAGTAGCGCAGGTAGGGCTTGAGCGGCCCGTCGTCGGGGAGCGATTCGCGGTAGCTGTTCAGCACGTCGCGGCATTGATCGAGGGCGGAGACGACCTTGACGTTCTGGAGTGCGAGCGCGCTGCGCACCTTGGCCTGCGTGGCCTCGTCGCTGGGGAAGAGCCCCGCCTTCAGTTCCATGTAACGGCCGAGGGCGAGGTAGCCGCGGGCGAGCTGCTCCTCGAGCGGACGCCACGGGTGGAGGTAGAGCAGCAACAGCGAAAACACGCCATAGACCAGCGCGCCGAGCGGCAGCAGGATCGGTTGCCAATACCACGCGGGAGCGATCTCGGCACCGATCATCGCGTAGATGCCGACGAGGATCGCGCCGAAGGTGACGCCGCGATACCGCTCGCTCAGTCCGCCGAGCGCCAGGAATCCGAACGTCGACAACGCCAACCCAAGGCCGAGCAGCACGGGATACGGTTGCAACAGCGATGCCGACAGGCTCGAGAGGCCGAAGGAGAAGACCTTCAGCAGCATCGATGCGATCCGCCCCTTCGGATGATCGTCCGTCTCCGACAGCGCCCCGGCGAGCGCGCCGAGTGCGAGTGACACGGCGAAGAACGGCTCCCCCAGCAGCACCATCGGCAGCGCGAGGGCTCCGATGGCAAACGTGGCCTTGGCCGCCGTCAGGCGGTCGGGATCGCTCCAGATCGCGCGGCGCGCCGGTTCATACCAGGCGCGGGTCTTCAGGAAGCGGGCCACGCGGGGCCACGGACGTTCAAGCGGAGCGGAGGACATTGGCGTGCCGGGAAAACGGTTCCCGACCCGTCGAATCTATCGCCCGCGCGCCGCAGCGCACAGCCGTTTTTGCGTTGATGCCGCACGGCGTTTCCCGACGGCGAGCGTGCCCGCCATCCCGTTCGGGGCGATTGGGACGGGCGCCGCTGCCTCAACCCACCGAGCGACGGAAAAAGCCTAGCTGGCCCGTTCGGCGCGGGCGGATTGGTGGAAGAGCAGGGCGGACACCACGAAGAGCAGCACCCAACAGCTGTTCAGGAAGAAAATCAGCCCCACGCGCACGTCGAAGTTCGGGCGCCACACGAGCCAAGCCACGATCGGCACGGCGAACTGCACCGCGGCCGCCGCCGCGCATGTCCGGCTCATGCCCCGCGGCTCGCCGCGCGCGAGGACCGCGCCGAGCAGCCCGACCGCGAGCACGGCGCCGTAGAGGAGGTTGGCGGGATTGTCCTCATCGCCGATGAAGCCCACGGCGAGATTCACCCAGATGAGGCTCAGGCCGCCGAGCACGGCGAGGGCCGCGGCGGCGCGGTAGGCGAGGTTGCCCGCCCGGTGCGTCGCGACGCGGTAAAGCAGCCCCGCTCCGGTCAGCAGCACATAGGCGACGATGAAGTCGAAGGGCGACCATTGCACTTCGGAGCTGAATTGCATCGCGATGAGCGGCGCGAGCAGCGGCAGTGCAGGGAAGACGAAGTAGGGCCAAAGTGGACGGGACTGAGTCATGGGCGCAGGATGCCGGAGGTATGTGAAGCCATGATGAAGCGACCGTGAAATCGCGAGGAAAGGATGCGGGCGCGGGACGCATGAGCGGCGTCGCGCGCGTGGCGATCGGGACGATTGCCGCGACCATGAAACTTTGCCTCCCCTTGCCTGAACCGCGCGGAGGTCTTCCGCAGCTCCGCGTGGCGGGCAGAGCAAGGCAGGCAGGGACCTTGGTCGCGCCCACGGGCGCGCTGGGCGCGAGCAAGCACGCTGCCTACGAGTCGCACGGGCGCGGAGCGTGCGCGTGCGAGCAGGCTGCCTGGTCGCGGCCACGGGCGTCGGGTTGCGTTCTCCGGTCTGCGCCGGCCTTCACACTCGCAGCATCCCGCGGAAGCCACGGCCGCTGTAGTAGGAGTCGGCGCCGTTGTGGCCGATGAACACGCGGTTGTAGCGGCGGTCGCCGTAGAGCGCACCGCCGAGCGTGCGGATCTCGGGCGGGGTCTTCAACCAGCTCGATGTCTTCGTGTCGAACTCGCCGAGCTCCTGCAGCGCGAGATACTGCGCCTCGTCGAGCAACTCGATGCCGAGCGCCGCGGCCAGCTCGGTGATGCAGCCGGCGGGTGGAAATTTCTTCCGGCCGTCGAGCGCCTCCCGGTCGTAGCACAAGCTCTGGCGGCCGGCCGGACTCTGGGGCGAGCAGTCGGCGAAGAGGAATTCGCCGGACTTCGCGTCGCGCCCGATCACATCCGGTTCGCCGCCGGTGGCCTCCATCGCGGCGAGCGAGCGGAGTTTGTCCGGCGCCGCGACGAGCCGGGTGTGCACCGCCGCCCAGACGAGCTTGGGGTGACGGCGGGAGTTCTGTTCGAAGCGCGCCTGCAACGTTGCGAGCAAGGCGTCGCGCTGTTTCGCCGACAGCGTCGGCCTGACCTGCGTGGATTTCATGGGGTAGGCGCGGAGAAAATCCGGTCGCCGGCCCGGTGGCAAACGGGAATCGGGCCGCGGGGCGGTGCGGCCGCAACTGCGAGCGGAGGCGATGCCGCAGCGCACGCGGAGGGCGCGCCGCAACGGGAGATTCGAACGCCGCCGAGACTCGCCCCGCCACCAAACCTCAGCCGGACTCATGCAGTTGGACGCGATTCCCGACTGCTGAGCTCCTGGCAATGGGGTGGTCGCCGCTGTCCCAGCGGCGACAGCAGTCGGTAGGGACACCGACGTCCACCTCCTGCAAGATCCCGGCTCAGTTGCGGCCGGCGGCCACGCGAGACGCCGTGCGGGCGCGCTCCGCCGCGACGGCGGCGCGGGCGTGATGCCGGAGATCGGCGGCGTCCTCGGCACTGAGGCCTTCCGGCGTGAAGCCGGTGGGGACGGAATCGGTCTCGAACAGCACCTGATACCACACGGCGGCGGCGAGGTAGCGGCCCGAGACGTTCAGGTGACTGGCATCGAGCGAGAGGGTGGGCTGGCCTTGCTTGTCCTTGGTCCAGCGCCAGCCGACGTTGAGGCTCGCACGTTGATCGGGCAGCTGGCCGGCGGGAGGATTTTCGAAATCGAAGGCCGGATCGGGCACATAGGTCCAGCGCGGCGTCTGGCGCGCGAGGTGCAACGCGTCGCCCGAGGGAATCAGGCGGAAACCCTTGCCGTCGGCGAAGGCACGGTAGGTGTCGCGTGCGCCGGCATACATCCGGGCGGGCGTGAAGCCGTCGTCCTTTTGGAAGATGACGTGATCCTCGCGGTAGGCCCAGGTTTCGTGGACAACGATCTCGGCGGTGGGCGCGTGGCGGCGGATGGCGGCGATGAGCTGGTCGGCGAAGGGTTGATAGGTCTCGGGGAGGAAACTGCGGGTGCTCACCTGCTGGATCGTGACGACGTCCCACGGTTGCGCGGCGAGGAGTTCGGGGAGCGTCATCGGGCGCTTCTGGCCGGTGCGGGGATCGGTGGTGTGGTAGGCGGCGCCCTTGGGGTCGCCCGCCTCGGCCTCGCCGAGATGGCGTGCGTGGCGCTCGAGCGAGCAGCCGCCGAGCGAGGCGTTGCCGCGGATCAATCGCTTGCCGCCGGCCTCGGCGAGCGCAGGGAGATAGGCCGTGCCGTCGTTGGAGAAGCTGTTGCCGATGGTCAGCAGCTTGAGCGCATCGCGCTCGGCGGCGCTGGCGACCAGCACGAGCATCACCGACAGGATCAGGAGGGAGAGGCGGCGGAGCATGGGAGCGCGAGTGTGCGGCGGCGGCCGGCGGAGCGTCAACCGCCCGCGGTGTGGCCCGCGGCGAGCGGAGTTGGGAAAACGCGTCGCGCGGGTCGGGCCGTTCGCGGCGCGCGCGTCACTCAGCGGTTGGCGCGTTGCGGGCCCTGCCAGCGGCCGCCGGCGTCTTCGCCGTATTGCATGCCTGCGGGCACGCGGAACGAAGCCACCTCCGCGCCGATCAACGCCTCCGTGAGCCAGTAGATCGCCCGCCCGTCCGTCCAGTATGCTCCGCCCAGCCCGCGCACGGCCGCCGGATCGGATGCGCGCACCGGAAGGCCGTTCACCCAGACCGTGCGCGTATCTGCGGCCAGATCCAGCTCGCCCGGGAGCACGCGAAAGGTTGCGGGGTCGGCGTCCGGCAAGCGTTCCGGGCCGAGGAAAACCGCGGCGGCATCGCGTGCGTATCTCCGGCCGAGCCACTGAAACGTGGCGGCCTGCGCGCCGTCCAGCAGCTGCCCTTTGGTCCACACGCGCGCCCGGTCCAAGGCGTAGCCCGGCTCCACGGGATCGGCGGAGCGGATCGCCAGGCGCGCGACTTGCACGATGCGGAAGCTGCCGGCGTGTGCGTCCTCCAGCCACGCTCCGCGATAGAACACCCGGTGGGCGTCGCGCGCGTAGGCCTCATCCGCGAGCACCTCGAAAGTGGCCGCATCGGCCATGAGTTGGGTCTCGGAGCGGCGCACGTTGAAGGTGGAGGCGGGCGCGGAGTAGCTGATCCAGAAAACCTGTCTGCCCGACACACGGTAGTGATCGCCGCCGTCGAGGCCCATGCGCGCGAGATTTACGAGCTCCGTGCAACCCGCCAGCAACAGCGCCAGCCCGAGCAGGAAGACGCGCGTGAGACGAGGGCTGATTCTTCGGGGCATGGGCGCGGAAATCGCAAAGCCGCCCCACCGCGTCAACGGGAATGGGCCTGCGCGTGACGTCGTTCCACGATGAAGCTCCGCGCAGGCCAGGCGCCGCGCGGAGCGCAGCCGGCGTTATCACTCGAACGTGGGATTCTGCCCGGCGGGCGGACTTGGTAGCCTTGAGCCTCATGAACCCCGCCCGCCTGCACCGCCTTTCCCGTGTCGTCCTGTTCGCCCTGGTCTGGCTCTGCGGCCCGCTGGCCGTCCGCGTGGCCGCGCTGGATTTCGCGGCGTTGGTCGCGTCGGTCGAGCCGGAGCGTGCCGCGCGCTACGAGGCGTTCCGGGATTTTCAGATCAAGGGCTTCTGCGGCACCGCGCGCATCGAGCTCGCCGCCGCTTCCGGCGCCAACACGATCCGCACCTACACGCCGCCCACGCGCAAGCAGCTCGACGCCTACCAGCGCCTCGGTCTCAAGGTCATCGTCGGCATCTGGATGCCGCACCACGGCGAGAACAAGAACCAGGACGGCAAGTGGAACTACGATTACACCGTGCAGGGCGACAAGCAGCTGGCCGCCTTCGCCGACGTGCTCGACCGCATCGGCGATCATCCCGCCATCCTGCTCTGGTGCCTCGGCAACGAGGTGCACCTCGACCGACCCTACCTCGAAACCGTCGAGCGCATGTCGCGCCTCCTGCACACGCGATTCCCGCGCGCGCTCTCGAGCCTGACCATGATCAACGCGCCGAAGGACAAGGTCGCCCTCATCAAGGAGGCGGCGCCGGACCTCGACGTGATCGGCTTCAACAGCTACGGCCAGGGCGCGGTCAACACCGCCAGCCGTAACCTCGAGGAAATCTGGGGCCGCGCCTACTACGTCTCCGAATTCGGACCGCAGGGACCGTGGAGCGGCCGCAAGACCGCCTGGGGCGTCAACTGCGAGCAATCCTACGACCAGAAACTCGCCGACCTGCGGAAGAGCTTCGAGCGCATCGACACCGCGCCGCGCTGCCTCGGCTCGACGATGTTCCTCTGGGGCTTTTGGGAGAAGACCAAGGAGTTCCCGACCTACTTCAGCGCCTTCCTCAGCCCTGCCATCGGCGGCCGGAAAGTGTCCGACGAGAAACTTTACGTCACGCCCATCGCCGACGAGTTCATCCGCTATTGGTCCGGCCGCTACCCCGCCGAGCGCGCGCCGATCCTGACGCGCATCGCCATCGCCGGCACGGAGCCGGCCCGCGATGCCATCGTGCCTGCCGGCCGGAAATTCCCTGTCACGGTCACCGTCGACGATCCCTCCGCCACGCCGCGCTCGCTGCGCTACCGCTGGTGGATCTTGAACGACGCGGGCAAACCCCAGTTCGGCCCCACCGACACCGAAGCGCCCACGCTCGAGCTCCCGGCCCCCGCCAAGCCCGGTCAGGCCTACTTCGTCAAAGTCTATGTGCTGGCCGACGAGCGGCTGGCCTCGGGCTTCTCGGTGCCGTTCCGGGTCGAGTGACGCGAGCCGCGGCCGGGCCGGATCGCCGCGCGGCGGGCTGGCCAAACGGCGCCGCGTGTGTTTGTTGGCCCGGTTCATGAAACGCCGGAATCTCACTCCCCGGGTGCGCGAGGCCCTGCGCCAGTTGATGGCGGGGCCGCAGGACATGCGCGACGAGGCGCTGCTCGCGCTGATCAACGACGAGCTGAAGCCGATGAGCGTGGACGACATCGCCTACGTCCGCGACCGCGTGCGCTTCTCCTGCCCGCCGTGCCCGATGGTCCAGTCCGTCGTGCTGATGCTCGACGGCCTGATCGAGGTGAAGCGGCTCGCGCGCGAACTCTGAAGGAGATCCGGGACGCGCTCCCCGGCCTGCAGGGCACCGGGCGGCAATTCCGTGAATGCCTTATGGCGGGACGAGGCGCCGCGACGGACTCCGCGCGAGACCGGGGAAAGACGTTCCAAGACCGTTGGGGCAATTTTGCCGCGCGCACCGGCGAGGGGTGAAGCGCGGGCTCGGCGTCGAGCCTGCGTGTTTATGGACCTTTCGTGATGACCGAGGAATGATTCCGGCGAGATCGAATTTGACGCGATCGGCTCCGGGCTGAAGCTGCGCGCGGTGAAAACATCATTGGTCGCACTCACGCTCGCCATGGCCGCGTTGCTCGGGGGTTGTCAGCACACGGCATCCGAGCCGATCCAAGGTCCGATCTTCGTTCAACGCGCGGTCTACGACGTCGAGGGTCCGGTCTGGGTGCTGTATCATCTGAACGACAAGCCTTTCCCCGTGACTCCGGTCTCGGCGGGGTTTCGCCTCCTCTCAAAGAACTCTCATGTCTACGGCACGAGCGGGTTGAACCAATTCTCCGGCGAATACTGGATCGATTACGGCGTCCTGCGCTTCAAGCCGCTCGCGACGACGAAACGGGCCGGGACGCCCGAGCAGATGGCGCTGGAACAGGATTTGCTCGCCACGCTCGGCCGGGTCACCAGTTGGCGGGTGCAGGACAACATCCTGATCTTGCTCGCGGACACCAAGCCCGTCGCTTACCTCATGCGCCACCCGAATCAGCCGGCGGCAAACTGAAATGCCTCAGCGCACGCGTGCCCGCGCGGCGGAAGTGTTCGGGGTCTGAATACCCGCCGCGTGATCCGTGCGATCCGTGGTTGCTCCCAGCATCGCTGGCATGGCTCTCGGTTCTCGTGCGTTAGTAGCAGAGTTGGATCACAGAGTGCACGGAGGGATCACAGAGTTGTGAGAGGCTGATAGCGGCAGCGGACGCGGCGAAATGCTCCGTGTCTTCCGGTTTGCCTCGGTGCTCTCCGTGACGAGAGCGGAATCCGCGTCGGACTACCTGATCCGGGCTTCGCCCTTGGGCGTGAGGGCGTAGAGTTTTTCCGCGCGGCGATGCTCGATGAGACCTTCCTTGATCCAGGCGGCGAGCTGCTTCTGACCGGCGGTGCGGGCGTGGCTCTCGGGAATCTCGCCCAGCGAGCCCATGAACAGCGTTCTGAGTTTGAAGGCTTCGGGAGATTTGGAGAGGGCCATGGTCGGGTGCGTGCGGTGCGGAGGAATGGCGGGAGGCAGATGCGTCCGTCAATCATCAAGCCTCGGGGCTTCGGCTCGGCTCGTCGCGGGCGGCAGTGTCTTTGACCACGGATCACACGGAGGGCACGGATGAATGCCTGGGCACGGCTTGTCTGCCGACGCTTGGGCGATGGTCGTCCGTGTTATCCGTGGAATCCGTGGTTCGTTTCTATCCCGCGTTGTCGCGAGTCGCGCGGTGGCGAGTCATTTCACGACACCATCCGCCGTGCAGCGATTGACAAGTAGCGGCCTGATCTTGTCGGGCTGCGCGACGAACAGCCGGCTCGCCTTGCGTGCGGCGATGGGGAAAGGTGGCTGCGTCTCTCTCCTGCTGATGCGCCTGATTCCTCTGCACCGCCTGTTCTTCGCCGCTTGGCTGGGGCTGCTGGCGATTTTCGCCTGCGCCGCCGAGGCTGCGCCCGAAGCCCGGTCCACGATCTCGGTCGTCACGCTCAATCTCTATCACGATCGCGCGGACTGGCCGAAGCGGCGCGTGCAGATCGCCGAGACCTTGCGCGCGCTGCGACCGGATGTCGTGCTGCTGCAGGAGGTGTTGCAGCATGAGAAGCTGCCGAATCAGGCCGAGTGGCTGGCAGGGGAGATCGGCTGCGCTGCGTATTTTGTGAGCGTGGACCCGGCTGACCGCGTGCATCGCTACGGCAATGCCTTGCTGACGCCCCATCCGATCTTGCAGCGCGACCAAGTCGCGCTGGAGCCGCGGAGCGACTCGCGCACGGCGGGCATGCTGCGCCTCGACGTGCGCGGCGCGGCGATCAACGTTTACGTCACGCACCTGCACCACACCGGCGAGGGCGTCGCCCTGCGCGAGCGGCAGGTGGCGGACCTCGTTGCCTTCATCCGGCGCACGGCCGGGGATGTGCCCAGTCTCGTCGGGGGCGATTTCAACACCGTGGCGGATGCACCCGAACTAGTCGCCTTGACCGCACGTTTCGCCGACAGCTTCGGCACGTTGCATCCGGACGCGGGCCCCGAGACCACCACGCTCAATCGCGCGTGGTTCGATGCCCCGCGACGGATCGATCATATCTTTTTCGAACGGGACCGCTTCAAGCCGGTGCACTCCGAAATCCTGTTCACGACACCCGACGCGGAAGGCACCTGGGCGTCGGATCACCACGGTCTGCTGTCGCGGTTCGCCGTCGGCGCCAAGCGGTCGGAAGCCAGCCCGTCGAGCGGGCCCAAGAATTGACGCCCCCTTGGGCGCGGCTGGAGCCGATATCGAGCTGCTTCTGGCCCGCGGTGCGCGCATGGTTTCCGAGTTTCGTGCGGTCGTAACAGAGCTGGGTCACCGAGTGCACAGAGGACCACAGAGTTGAGAGAGGCCGGTAGCGGCGGCGGACGCGGCGAGATCCTCCGTGTCCTCCGGCTTGCCTCGGTGGTCTCTGTGACGAGATCGGAATCCGCGTCGCGCTACCGGATTCGGGCTTCTCCCTTGGGGGTGAGAGTGGGATTGCCTCGATATCTCGGACACCGAGTTGGGGATGAATAGTTCAGTTGGGACTCGAAGTCGACTGGGCTGAAATAGCCACGCACGGAGGGACTTGGCTCGCCTACTCGAAGATCCGGAACTCCGCCTTGCCGTTCACCTTGCCGACCACGGCGCCATGGACGAAGGTGCCGACCCAAGTCTCGTTCCACTTCCGGTTGTAGAGGTAGATCCGGCCGTCCTTGATCTCGCCTTCCATCCGCACCACGCCGGCGCCGGGATTTTTCCGGTTGGTCTGCTCCAGGAAAAAGCGGGGGCCCTCGGTGCGCGTGACGATGAAGGTGCCGCCCTGACTGCCCAGCGCGTTGGTCTCCCAGTGCAGCACGCGGCCCGTGATAAACGGCGCCGGTCCCTCTTCATGACGCGACGCCGGCACCATCTGGAAGCCGAGGCGGGTCGAGCCGGTGGACACTGTGCCGACGATCTTGCCGCGCTCAAATTCGCCCTCCCACACTTCCTTCCATCGACCGACGTTCAACAAGACGAGCTTCCGGCCGTTGTCGGTCACCGCGCCAAACATCCGCACCTCTCCCGCGGCCCGGTTGTGCTCGTTGGTCTGCTCGATCTCGAGCAACGCACCGTCGACGGAGACGACTCGCATCAGCCCGCTCTGGCCGTTGCGGATGCTCCAGCGAAAGACATCACCCCGCTCGATCTGTGGGCCGCCACGGGCCAGCGCCGAGGGGATCAGCGCGATTGTCAGTGCGAGGGAGACGAGGAGTGTCTTCACGAGAGCAAGGGATGGGGAGACGGGAGTGTCACCCGGCAGTAGGGCCCGCCGGCGGCGCAAACTCAACGGCGCGATTGCACGGATAATGTCATCACGGGACTGGCGGATACATCCCGCCACGGAGAGAGGCTTGGAAACCGGGTGCCCGGTCCGCCGGAGGCGCGGCGAAATGCTCCGCGAACTCCGGTTTGACTCGGTGCTCTCTGTGACGAGATCGAAATCCGCCCGGAGGATGCCTGACCCCATCCGGCTTGCCGCCCGTCGATTCGCGCAGCGGGTGATCAAAAGATCTTGTCGAAGGACGTGCCGTTGAACCGGAAGACACTGCCGTCGCCCAGGCCGAACCAGAGCCTGTCGCGTCGGTCGCGATAGATGGTCCACACCATGGCGCCGGTCAGTCCGTCGCGTTGCGTGAAGTGAGTCAGCCGCTCACCGTCGTAGCGCCACACGCCGCTGTCGCGAGTGCCGAACCACAGGTGGCCGGCCGCGTCTTCGGCGATGGCGAACACCCGATTCAAGGATTCCGACGCGCCCTTGGCCTTGAGATCGAGGCCGTGCTGTTGGGTGAAGTTGGACAGGGATCGACCGTCATACCGCAGCACGCCGAGGCCGTTGTTGCCGATCCACAGCACACCACGGCTGTCTTCGAAAACACTGCGGACGTGAAACGGTTCGTCTTCCGCCGCGAGGCCCAAGGTCCGGCCGTCGAGGGTCGTGAAGCTTCGGCCGTCGTAGCCAAACACCTCCGGATACGTCCCGAACCAGATCATCCCTTTGCGCCCGCGGCTGATGGCGGTGACGAGGTAGTCGCCACGGGTGGCGGCATCGGCCGACACCGGGAGGGGGAGGGGTAGAAATTCCATCTCCCGGCCATCCCAGCGATACACGCCCTGGCCATCGAAGGGGGCCGCTGGTTCTCCGCTGCCGCCGATAAACCAGAGATCACCGGCGTCCTGGCGCCAGGTTGATCCCCGCGCGACGTTCCCGGCGTCCTGATTTCGTCCGACATGGGTGGTGAACGATTTGCTATCGAAGCGGCTGATCCCGTGTCCGGTTTCGAACCACAGGTTGCCGGCCGCATCTTCCTGAATCGTGCGGACCTGATTTCCGCTCAAGCCATCGGCCGCCGTGAAGTAGGAAAACGCGTGCCCATCCCAACGGCTCACGCCCTCATTGTGGCTGCCGAACCAGAAGCGCCCCTGGCTATCCTCAAAAATCGCGCGAATCCCGGAGGTGAACCGGAGGGACACTCGCGACGGTTGCGCCTCCGCGACCGTTTCGGGCGATCGGTCAATGCGGGCCTCCTGTCCAGTGGCCTCGGATGCGCCCTGAGCCGATTGAGAGCCCAGCAATAGCCATGCAACCATGACCCAGAGTTTCGTGCCCTGGATTCGGGCGGTGCGGACAGCAGTTCGGAAGGCGCGGTGCATCGCTGCGTTCATGGCTTTCGTGGGCGGATCGAGGCGTTGCGTCATGCGTGGGGCAATCGGTGCTGCCAATAGTCGGGCGCGCGGTGGAGGTGCATCACGGCGAGGATCCAGATGCGGTCGGATTGATCGACGTAGACGATGCCGTAGGGAAACTCGCCCGAGAGAACGCGTCGGGCGGGCCGGCGGATGAAGCGGAACACCTTCGGCATGGCGCAGGCCTCGGCAATCAGGCGTTCAATCTCGTCGAAAAACCGATTGCCGAGTTGCGGCGTGATGGACGCGTAGTGTCGGACCGCCGTTTCGTATTCGGCATCGGCCTCAGGATGGAGCGCGTGCGCTTTCACTCCCGACCGAGAATCTTCCGCATCTTGGCTGCCACGACTTCGCCCGGGATGAGCTGCACCTTGCCGTCTTCGATTTCCTTGAGACGACGCATGACCTCGTCGCCCCAGGCTTTCTCGACGGCGGGATCGATATCCTGCGCGGAGGCGGCGATCAGCTGCTCGATGAGTTCGGCGCGCTCGCCGTAAGGCAGTTGCTTGGCCTCCTCGACGAGTTGCTGGACCTTGCGGCGTGGCATGAGGCGAACGTTGCGCGGGCGCGGGAGCGGGTCAAATCCCGAACCGGCGCGGAATGCTGGGATACAGAGGGCACGGAGGAGACACAGAGCAGAGGGAGGCCGGCAGCGTCCACGGGCGCGGCGCCGTGCTCCGTGTTCTCCGGTTTGTCTCGGTGCTCTCTGTGACGAGATCGGAATCCGGCGGGGAGGATGCCTGACCCTGTCCGGCTGACCCGCCTGCAACAAACAACGGCCTGGTTCCGTCAGGATTGCGGTGGATGGAAACGGATGAGACGGATCCGGCTGATGCGAGTCCATCCGTGGAATTCGTGGCCAGGCAACGGCGTCGAGCTCGGCGGCGCGCCCGAGCGAGCGGTAAAGACAGCGAAAAGCGGCCTGACCCCGTCGGCTCCCCCCCCGCTGTCTAGCGATTGGGGTCCACCTCAGATAACGGTAGGAGGATTGCTGACGGAAGGTGTGAGTAGTTCGGCTCCGGGTTGAGGCACATCAAGGAACTCGATTAGATCTTCCCTCCGGAACGTCGCGGACAGCCTTTGGAGACTCACCTCCTGATCTTTATAAAGATTCTCTAGTGCCGTCTTAATTGCCTCGATTGCGGTCGCGTAATACGTCTCCCCGTTTTTTTCGATCAGGTCTTTGATTGAGTTAAAGTTGCGGTGGTCGAGAGCAGGTAACTCAATTTTTGCATCCTTGAGCAAATAACGTCCCATCAGCATTGCCACGTAGCAGGAGGCATAGGGGATGAAGTTTGGTGAACCTTCCGGTGGCCGCTTGCGTCGATTCTCCGCGAATCGAAACAGCAGCGTAGCGGCTACGACCTGGGCTCCGTTTAGCTCGGGAGAGAAGATCACTTCGTAGAGCTTTCCGAAGTGCTCACGGCTCATAAATTTCGCTTGGTGCGGTCGCTTTTTCCAAACCGACAAAACAGCTTCGGCTGCCGTTGCGGTAGTGATGTCCGTCGTCTTCGGCGGTGTATCGCTGCGCTTGCGGCGGTAGCTGTAGCCCAATTGCTCGATGGAAAGCTCCAGCTTCTGCTGCACGGCGTCATTGGAACGCAAGTCGCGCAGGTCAACCGGATTCTGGCTATTAGTGGCGTAGGTGATTTGCTGAACGAGCTCAGGGCCTTCGGTCGGCAGCTGATAAAGTCGCACCAAAACAAAGGCTTTGTCCAAATCCTTTTGGTCGCCTGCAAGTGCAGT
>JAMPXH010000186.1 GCA_023701285.1 Candidatus Didemnitutus sp. | reverse complement strand
TGCCCTCGAGCTCCTTAGCCACTTTCACGAAGGTGGTCAGGCCGGCGACTTCCTCCGGAAGTGAGTGACGATAAGTTGTGCTGCCTTGTTTTGGTGCGAACTCGCGCTCAAGCCACTCTGCACGGCCTGCGGCGTAGACAAGGTCGAACGGGTTGAATTTTTCCCGCAAGCCGATACCCGCCTTCTTGGCTTTCTCGTCCCAATCGATGTTTGCCACCGGCAGCAAGAGCGCAGGTTGGCTCCGTAGACGACCAGCCGGACCAGCGATCGCCTTCATCGTTCGCCACGCATAGCCAGTATAGGGATTCGCCACCAAAGCCTCGGTCAATTGCACCAGCGCCTCCCGCACCTTGCCCTGCTTTGCGAGTGCGTCGGCCCAGTAGCGATAGGCGGTTTCCTGATCGGGATCGATCTCGGTAGCGCGGTGAAACCAAACAATGGCTTCGTCGAACTTTCCTGCTACGAAAAGACAGTCGCCGGAAAAAAGCGCGGCAGGGTATAGACTTGGATCGAATTTGAGCGCTCGCTGATATGCGGCAAACGCGGCGTCCACCTCTCGCTTGGCGAAGGCCACCTCGGCTTCATGCATCGCTGCTTCCGCTGCAGGCACGGCCGAATATTTTGCTTTGTCGATAGATCCGTCCGGTTTGATTGCCGCGAGAAACTGGTCGAGTAGCGGGTCGTGGAAGTCTGCTGATTGTGCTTTCAGGAGAGCGGCGCGCGCTTGGCGGCGGCGCTCGTTCGCCGCCGGCGAGGCAAGTCCGGCGGTGACCGAGTGCATGTAGAGGGCACCACCGTAGCGAAAATTCAGTTCCCCGTTCTCGGGCTGCTCGCTCAATAGCGATTCATAGAGGGCAATCGCTTCGGCTCGCTTGCCGGCTTCGGCCATTCCGTTCGCGCGGGTGAAATCCAGCGCGAAGTGCTCCGGCGTCCGGTTCGCCGACAACGCGACTGACGGAGCTAGGAGCAAAACTGCGAAAAGCGCGCGAGTCATACAGTCATGCTGCACGAAGGCGCGGGGGGCTCAAGCCGGCGTTGTGGAGACGGCGAATGAACCGCGGCTACGCCCCGATTTCCTTCAGCGACGCGTCCAACGCTGCGAGCAATTCGTGCATCGTGGCCTCGGTTTCGTCACCCATGTTCGAGATGCGGAAGGTCTTTCCCTTGAGCTTGCCGTAGCCGCCGTCGATCAGGAAGCCACGCGCCTTCAGCTTCGTGTTCAACGCAAGCAGGTCGATGCCGCGGGTGTTGGCGAAGCAGTTGAGCGAGACCGAGCCGAAGCCTTCCTGCGGGAACAATTTGAAGCCGCGCGCGAAACCCCACTCGCGCACGAGGCGGTTGAGCCGCGCGTGGCGGGCGAAGCGGGCCTCGATTCCCTCGGCGGCGATGTCCTCGAGCTTGGATTGCAGCGCGTAGATCAGCGGGATCACCGGCGTGCTGGGCGTCATGCCGCCTTCGTGGTTCTTCTGGAACTCGACGAGATCGAAATAGTAGCCGCGCGCGGGCGCGGTGGCGGCGCGGGCGAGGGCGCGCGCCGAGACGGAGAACACCGCCATGCCCGGCGGCAGCGCGAGCGCCTTCTGCGAGCCGGCGAGCACGATATCGAGGCCGAGCGCGTCCTGCTCGATCGGCAGGGCGCTGAGCGAGCTGACGGTGTCGACGATGCTGATGACGTCCGGGAACTCCCGCAGCACGGCCGCCAGCGCGGGCAGGTCGCTCATGCAGCCGCAGGACGTCTCGTTGTGGATGATCGTGACGGCGTCGTAGCCGCCCTTGGCCAATTCGGCACGGAGCGCGGCGGGGTCGACGGGCTGGCCCCACTCGGCTTGCAGGCCGTGGGCTTCGAGGCCGCAGCGGCGGGCGACATCGAGCCACTTGTCTGAGAACGCGCCGTTCATGCAGCAAAGGACTTTTCGGCGGACGACGTTGCGCAGGGCGCCTTCCATCACGCCCCAGGCGCTGCTGGTGGAGAGGAAGACGCCGTTGCGGGTGCCGAAGAGCGATTGCAGGCCCGGCTGGAGCGAACGGTAGAGCGAGATGAAGTCGCCGCTGCGATGACCGATCATCGGGCGCGCCATGGCGCGGAGCGTTTTGTCGGAGACGGCGATGGGGCCGGGGATGAAGAGCTTGTAGGACATCAGGGAGAGGCCGGAGTTGATTGTTGCGACGCCGGCGGCTACTTGAGAATAACCATGCCCCGTCCCTCCGCCGTCAAAGCCAATTAACGTCATGCTCCGCCGCTGGATTCGCCAAAAAACGAACGAGTTCGAGCAGTTCGGCATCGACGTGATCATGGGCAAGCGGGAAGGGCTCGGACCGCTGCTCTTCGCGGCGTTCCTGCAGGCGTGCTCCTATCTTTTCAGCGGCATTGTGCAGCTCCGGCTCTGGCTCTACCGGCAGCGCATCTTCCACGACACGCCGCTCGGCTGCCTCGTGGTGGTGGTGGGCAACCTGACGGTCGGCGGCACGGGCAAGACCCCGATCGTGGAGATGTTCGCCCGGGCGCTGCGCGACCGCGGGCGGAAGGTGGCGATCCTCAGCCGCGGCTACAAGAGCAAGGCCCCGCCGCTCTGGCAGCGTTGGTGGCACGGTTTCACGCACCAGGAAGCGGAGCCGCCGCGCATCGTGAGCGACGGCACGCGCGTGCTGCTCGACTCGGAGCTGGCGGGCGACGAGCCGTTCATGCTGGCGAAGAACCTGCCGGGCGTCGTCGTGCTCGTGGACAAGGATCGCGTGAAGGCCGGCGCCTACGCCATCAAGCGCTTCGGCTGCGATACGCTCGTGCTCGACGACGGTTTCCAATACCTGCCGCTCAAGGGCCGGCTCAACCTCCTGCTCGTCGACAAGACCAACCCCTTCGGCAACGGCTTCCTGCTGCCGCGCGGCATCCTCCGCGAGCCGGTGAAGCACCTGAAGCGCGCCTCCTACGTGTTCCTCACGAAGTCGAACGGCCGCCGCGACGAGGAACTGGAGCAACTCATCCGCCGCCACAACCCGGCGGCGGAAATCATCGAGTGCGCGCACCGCCCGCAGTTCCTGCAACGCGTCGGGTCGGACGAGCGCCGTCCGCTCGAAGACCTGAAGGGCCGCCCCCTCTCGGCCTTCAGCGGCATCGCGACCCCGGAGAGCTTCGAGCGCTTCCTGCGCGAGGGTGGGGCGCGGCTGGTGCATGTGCGGCGGTTCCTCGACCACTACCGGTTCACGCACGAGGACCTCGTGGAGATCTTCGCCGACGCGCAGCGCGCCGGGGCGGAGTTCATCGTCACGACCGAGAAGGACGCCGTGCGTATCGCCGCCACGGAGACCTGTCCGCTGCCGCTCTATTATCTTCGGTTGGAGATCGAGATCCTGCGCGGTGCCTCGGACTTCCACGAGGCGGTGGGCAAGATCTGCTTCCCGCGCGGCCGGCCGGCGAACGAGGAACCGGAGCCCGCGACCGTCGCCGCGATCGAGCGGCCGGCCTGACCGGGTTCCGGGGCGTGCGGGGCCGGCCTCCGGGCGGCTTTGGAGTTGAAGCAGGCGCGGCGCGAAGCGATATCTTTGCAATGAGCGATACCCGTTTTGCCAAGCTGGCCGAGGTGCTGACCGGCTTCTCCACCGAGTTGAAAAAGGGCGACCGCGTCCTCATCGACGCCTTCGATTGCCCCGACCTTTTCGTGATCGCGCTGGTCCGCGCCGCCCGGGCGCGCGGCGCACTGCCCTACGTGAACCTGCAACGCGCCCGCATCACCCGCGAGCTGCTGCAGGGCGCGGTGGCGGAGCAGTATCAGGTCTCGGCCGACATCGAGCTCCAGCGCATGCAGAAGATGGAGGCCTACATCGCGGTGCGCGGCTCCGACAACATCTTCGAGACCTCGGACGTGCCGTCCGACCGCGTGCAGCTGGTCGCCAAGATCATGAAGCCCGTGCTCGATTACCGCGTGAACAAGACCAAGTGGGTCGTGCTCCGCTGGCCGTCGTCGGCGATGGCGCAGCAAGCCGGCATGAGCACCGAGGCGTTCGAGGATTTTTATTTCCGCGTTTGCACCTTCGACTACCGCCGCTACGGCCCGGGCATGAAGGCGCTCACGGATCTGATGAACAAGACCGACCGCGTGCACATCAAGGGCCCGGGCACGGATCTGCGTTTCTCGATCAAGGGCATCGGCGCCGTGCCGTGCGGCGGCTTGCGCAACATCCCCGACGGCGAAGTGTTCTCGTGCCCGGTGAAGGAGAGCGTCGAGGGCACGATCAGCTACACCGCGCCCACCG
>JAMPXH010000185.1 GCA_023701285.1 Candidatus Didemnitutus sp. | reverse complement strand
GACGCTCACCAGCTGGAAGCTCGCTCCGGCACTCGCGGCCGGTTGCACGGTCGTCATCAAGCCCTCGGAGTTCACCTCGGCGTCGGCGATCGAGTTCGCCAAGCTCTTCGCGCAGGCCGGCTTCCCGCCGGGGGTCGTCAACGTCGTTACCGGCTTCGGCCATGAAGTCGGGGCGCCTCTCGTCGAGCATCCCGACACCGCCCACATCGGCTTCACCGGCGGCGAGATCGCCGGCCAGAAGATCTACGAGGCGGCCGCGCGTGGCCTGAAGACCGTGACGCTGGAACTCGGCGGCAAGTCGCCCAACATCGTCTTCGACGACGCGGATCTCGACCAGGCCGTGAAGGGTATCGTCTCAGGCGTGTTCGCCGCCTCGGGCCAGACCTGCCAGGCGGGCTCGCGCCTGCTGGTGCAGGAAAGCATTCACGACGAAGTCGTGCGCCGCCTGGTCGAGTTCGTCAGCACTGCGAAGATCGGCGACCCCTCGCAGCTCGATACCCAGGTCGGCCCGATCGCCACCCGTCCGCAGTTCGACAAGATCATGAGCTACATCCAGATCGCCAAGGATGAAGGCGCGAAGTGCGTGCTCGGCGGCAAGTCGCGGCCCGATCTCGGCGCGGGCCAGTTTGTCGAGCCGACGATCTTCACCGGCGTGAACAACAAGATGCGCATCGCGCAGGAAGAGGTGTTCGGCCCGGTGTTGTGCGTGATCCCGTTCAAGGACGAGCAGGACGCCGTGCGCATCGGCAACGACGTGCTGTACGGTCTCGCCGGCGCCGTGTGGACCAAGAGCCTGCACCGCGCGATGTACGTCACCGACAAGCTCAAGGCCGGCACCGTGTGGGTGAACAACTACCGCGCGACCAGCTACACCTCGCCCTTCGGCGGCTACAAGCGCTCGGGCATCGGCCGCGAGTCCGGGGCCGACGCGATCAAGGAATACCTCGAGACCAAGTGCGTGTGGATCTCGACCGATCTCGACGTGCCGAATCCGTTCATCCGTCGCTGATACCGACTCTCCCGACGGGGAGGGCGGCCGCCGTCTTTCGTTTGGGCTGCGGCGGACGCCGCCCCCGTCATTCCCTTGGCAGGCTTCGCTGGTGCGGAGCCTGTTTTTTTTTGCCCCGCGCGCGGGCCGCGGCGGGGTGCGAAAAAGGGCGAATCCGGGGCGCGCAATCTGCTACTGTTGCGCTCCGCGCGGCGGCCCGACGAGAGTCGGCCACCGCGCGCCGTCGCATCCGGACTCCGCCGGATGGCGCGGCCTGATATCCGCATGCATCGCCCGATGAATACGCAGCGCATTCCCCGACTCGTCCCTGTTCTTTCCGTCCTCGCCGCAGTTCTCGGTGGCTGCGCGGCCGTTCCCCCACCGCCAGCCGTCCAGGCACCCGCGCCGGTCGAAATACGAACGGCCGACCCCCTTCCGTCCGCGCCAGCGCCGCTGGGCACAGTGCCGGCAGCGCCGACAGACGGGCGATTCGTGCCGGGTTTCCCGCCGCGGGTGCAGGAACAGGACGCACGCAGGTTCGTGTATGCGCTGCTTCCGCCCGGCGTTACGCGCGAGCGCGACGTGTGGGCGGCGGACATCGTTGCGGCCTTCACGGCGCTGCGCCTCGCGCCGAGCGCGGAAAATTTCTGCGCGTCGATCGCGGTCATCGAGCAGGAATCGAGTTTCCAGGCGGATCCGGTGGTGCCGGGCCTGTCGCGCATCGTATGGCGCGAGATCGAGACACGCCGCAAACGCTACCTGATTCCGAAAATGGCGCTGGATGCCGCGCTGTCGCAGCCGTCGCGCGACGGAAAAACCTATCGCCAGCGCATCAACGCGCTGAAGACCGAGCGCCAGATGAGCATCCTCTACGGCGACATCATCGACGAGGTGCCCGGCGGCAAGCTGTTGCTGAGCGGATACAACCCGGTGCGTACCGGCGGTCCGATGCAGGTGAGCGTCGCATTCGCGGAGACGCATGCGCGCGAGAAACCCTATGCCGGGGCGACCAACGGCAAGGTACGCGAAGCGGTGTTCACGCGCCGCGGCGGCGTCTATTTCGGCATCGCTCACCTGCTCGATTACCCGGCGCCGTACCGCAGTCCGCTCTACCGTTTCGCGGATTTCAATGCCGGCCACTACGCCAGTCGCAACGCGGCCTTCCAGCTGGCCCTGGGCAAGCTGGCGGGGCAGGCCCTGGTGCCCGATGGCGACCTGTTGCGTTACGAGGATGGCCGCCCGAGCGCGGCCGCCAGCTCCACGCAGCGGGCTGCGCTGAAGATTTCGCGCCGGCTGCGCCTGAACGAGGTGGAGATCGAGGCCGGCCTGCGTCAGGAGAAGGAGGAGTCGTTCGGGCGGACGAAACTCTATCAGCGCGTGTTCGCGCTCGCGGACGAAGCGGCCGGGCGGACGGTGCCGCACGAGGCGATGCCGCAGATCCGCCTGAAGAGCCCGAAGATCACGAGCAAGATCACTACGGGATGGTTCGCCGAGCGGGTAGATATGCGCTATCGCTCGTGCATGAACCGCGCCGCCGCAGTGCCCGACCTGCAGTTGCCGCTGGAAGCGAACGGCAGTCGCAGGCTGTGAAGACAGGAGCGGGGAGGGAGGGGAGAGAGACACCGTTCCGCGGGCTGCCGGCTCGATCGTAAGTAAGTGATCGCGAAGCCCGGCTTGGGCCTGGCACGTGGCTGGCGCGATGCCGTCGTCGTCCGGATTCGGCACGTTCGGAACCGGTTCTCGTTAGGGACCGGCCCGTTCGCGGCCGGCTATCGCACGGCGGACACCACAGCCTCGCCCGCGAGCCTTTCCTCGCCGGCCTGATTGGTCACGCGCAAGGTGATCCGCTGCGCCAGCGAATCATCGACCGGTAGCGCCGTGCCGGTGCAGACCGGCGCCTCGCCCAGGAGCGTGCGGCCGGTGAAGCGGACGCGGAACTGGCGGAGCCGCGCCTGCGGCACCCGGCTGGTCAGCAGCCGGCCGAGATAGGCCATGCTCAACATGCCTTGGGCGAAGACGTCGTCGAAGCCCACGCTGCGCGCGAACTCGGGATCGAGGTGGATCGGGTTGAGGTCGCCGGAAGCCGTGGCGAAATGTGCGAGTGTCGCTCGCGTGATCGGGGGCAGGCGCAACTCGCCATGCCACGCGGAGCCGGACTGCGGCTCTTCCCGGACTGCCGCGGCGGTTGCCGATGAGGCGGCGGACGATGCGGCCTTGCCCGGCGCTCGATCGCGTGCCGCGTCGGGCTGGATGAAGATGCCGCGCAAGTCTGCGACCGGTGCGCCCAGGTCGCTCGTGATGCGGGTGTCGCGCACCACGAAGCGCAGGCCGCGCTCGGGTTTGGCGTAGATGGCGCTGATGCGCGGCTGGATATGCAGCCGGTCGCCCGCGCAGGGCGCGGCGTGATAGGTGAAGGTCTGCTCGCCGTGCAGCACGCGGGGCAGGTCGAGGCCGACGCTGGCGAACCAGGGAAAGGGTGCGCCGGGCTCGAGTGCAAGACCGAACAGGAACGAGGGCGGCAGCGGGAGCGAGCGGTAGCCCGCCCGCCGTGCCGCATCCTCGTCTACGTACAGCGGCGTCGTTTCGCCGATGGCCGCGGCAAAGCGCCGCAGCCGGCCGGCGTCGGCGCACACGGTAAATCCGGCTGCGTCGCCGCTCGTCGCGTCGCCTGCAGGGTTCGGCACCATGGTGCGTTCAGCGGTCGCCGAACTGCGGACGGCGTTTGTCGACGAAGGCCGCCATGCCTTCCTTCTGGTCCGCCAGCCCGAAGGTCGCGTGCAGCGTGCGGCGCTCGAACAGCAGACCCTCGTTGAGCGGGCCTTCGAAGGCGCGGTTCACCGTTTCCTTCATCATCATGAGCACGGGAAGCGAGAACTCCGCGATCTTCGCCGCTGCCGCGAGCGCCTCTTCGAGCACGCTCTCGGGCGGATAGATGCGCGCGACCAGGCCGCTGCGCTCCGCTTCCTGCGCGTCCATCAGGCGGCCGGTCAGGCACAGGTCCATCGCCTTGGTCTTGCCCACCGCGCGCGGCAGGCGCTGGGTGCCGCCCGCGCCGGGGATCGTGCCGATCTTGATCTCCGGCTGGCCGAAGCGGGCATCTTCCGCCGCGAAGACGATGTCGCACATCATCGCGAGCTCGCACCCGCCGCCCAGCGCGACGCCCGAGACGGCGGCGATGGTCGGCTTGCGGAAGGTCTTGAGACGCTCCCAGTTGCGCGTGATGAAGTCGGACTTGTACGCGTCCATGTAATCCATCTCGCGCATCGCGGCAATGTCCGCGCCGGCG
>JAMPXH010000184.1 GCA_023701285.1 Candidatus Didemnitutus sp. | reverse complement strand
GACGATCTTCCTGCCCTTCACGGTGCCGAGGTGCTGGCGCATCGTGAAGACGTCGAGCATGGCCTGCGTGGGGTGCTCGTGGGCGCCGTCGCCGGCGTTGACGACCGGGATGCCGAGGCGCTCGCTGAGGTAGCGGGGCGAGCCGCTGGCGGAGTGGCGCAGCACGATCATGTCGGCATGGAGCGCCTGGACGTTGAGCGCGGTGTCCTTGAGCGTCTCGCCCTTCGTCGTGCTGGAGCGGTCGGCGTCGAAGGAGATGACTTCGGCGCTGAGGAGCTTGGCGGCCATCTCGAAGGAGATGCGGGTGCGCGTGCTCGGTTCGAGGAAGAGGTTGACGATGGTCTTGCCGCGGAGGGCGGGGACCTTCTTCACGCGGCGGTCGAGGATGCGGCGGAAGGCGCCGGCGGTGGCGAGGACCTGCTCGATCTCGGCGCGGCTGAGCTCTTCGATGGTGAGGAAATGTTTGCGCGTCCAGGGCACGGGGAAAGGGGACTCAGGGTTGGCGGTCTTTGGCGGCGTAGGAAGTGATGGCGAGCAGGTCTTGCGATGGGTGCTGCGCGTCGAGGCGAACGACGACCTTGTCGGTCGCGGGCACCGCGAGCGTGATGCCGCAGTAATCCGCCGCGAAGGGCAGGCGGCGTCCGCCGCGGTCGACGAGCACGGCGAGTTCGACACATGCCGGGCGGCCGTGGTCGAACAACTCGTCCAGCGCAGCCTTCACGGTGCGGCCGGAGTAGAGCACGTCGTCGGCGAGGATGACGGTGGCGCCGTTGACGTCGTGCGGGATCAGCGTGGGCGAGAATTCCTTCGGGATCGGGTGGCGGCCGATGTCGTCGCGGTGGAACGAGATGTCGATCGTGCCGCGGTCGCACGGGACGCCGCGCTGGCGGAGGAGCCGGCCGAGGCGTTCGGCGAACTCGATGCCGCCGTTGGCGATGCCGAGGAGCAACAGGCGGGCGGTGCCGCGGTGGCGGATGGCAATGGCTTCGGCGACGCGTTCGATGGCTGCGTGGAGGCTGCTGGCGTCGTGCTGGTTTCGTGTGCCCACGAGTCCGTGGTATTGCAGGGCGTGCGCAAAGCCGTCGAGCCGAGAATTCAGGATCGCGTGTGCACCGCTCCGTTCAACAGCGCGGCTTCCGATGAAAATAAGCAGGCCGCCCCTCGCGGGACGGCCTGCGGCATCGGGCGCAGCAACGCCGGTCGCCCGGTGCGCTGCGTCCGCTTTGCCTGATGTGGTCACCCGCGCAGCCGACCAAGACCCGCGGACGCCGGCAGAGTATCCGCTCGCCGCACGGTCCGAAATACGCAGGGCCGCGTAGGCGCGCCGATGCCGGAGCCGCGCTCGCTGTCTCGCGTGCGTCGAGTGCGTGGATGCAGCCGGCGTTAATTCTCCACGCCATCGAACAGCGTGGGCTCGGCCGGCGGTGGCGTCCAAGGTTCGATGCAGGCGGGGTCCTCGAAGCGCGCGTTGTTCATGCGCGGCGTGACGCGGTGCGAAGCCATGGCGGTGGCCTCCAAGGGCGCGCATAGGGCGGCGAGGCGGGCAGGCGAGAGCGGGCCATCGCCGAGCCATGCGTCCGCTTCTTGGGCGGAGGGCAAAATCACCGGCATGCGGTCGTGGATCGGGGCGAGCAGCGAATTCGGCGCGGTCGTGACGATGACGAAGGAGGCCGGTGCGACCTCGTTTTCCGGCCGCCAGAGGCCGGCGAAGAAAAAAGCCCGCCGGTCACGGCGGAAAAAATAATGCGGCAGCCGGGCCGCGCCGGCGCGTTCCCATTCGAAGAACCCATCCGCGGGCACGAGGCAGCGGCGGTGTTGCGCGGCCTCCTTGAACGTGGCTTTCGCGAGCAAGGTCTCGCTGCGGGCGTTGCCGATCAGCGTCGGTCGCTCTGTCGGCGTGCGCGGCGGCAGCGTGGCGCCGAAGGCGAAGGATTCCACGGCGCTGACGCCCTTGCGGCGGGTGACGACCGGGGCGCGCGTGGTCAGCGGCAGGTTGAAACGCCGGGGCTGGCCCGCCGGTGCCGCCAGCCCGAGCTCCGCGAGCAGGGCGCGCAGGGCCTCGAGGTTCTGGAGCGTGTAGCGGGTGCACATCCCGGCCAGCAAAACCTTCGCGCCGTCCGCCGCCAGCCCCGTCTCGCTGCGCGCGTGGCACGTTTTCCAAATAATCCTTGCACAGGGGAGTCCGAATCTTTCACTGCTCACCTTCCGTCGGACTCTTAGCTCAGTTGGTTAGAGCACTTCCTTGACATGGAAGGGGTCACTGGTTCGAGTCCAGTAGAGTCCACCATCCGACACCGCCGCCGCCCGACCCGCGGCGGTTTTTTGTTTTGCGCGTGCATTCAAACACTTGGGAGGTAAATACCTGCCGCATGCTGCAAAGCCTCCGCATCCGCAACCTCGCGCTCCTCGACGCCGTGGAGCTGGAGTTCGAAGGCGGTTTCACGGCCGTCACCGGCGAGACCGGCGCGGGCAAGAGCATCCTCCTCGGCGCGCTCTCGCTGCTGGCCGGCGCGCGCGCGGACAAGACCGTCATCCGCCAAGGCGCGGCGGCCTGCGAGGTGGAAGCGGCGCTGTTTTTCGCCGATGCGCGCAAACTCGACGCCGCCCTCGCGGCGCTCGACCTGCCGCCCTGCGACGACGGCGTGCTCATCCTCAAGCGCAGCCTGCCGCGCGACAAGCCCCCGCGCATCTCCGTCAACGGCAGCCTCGCCACGCTGAGCTCGTTGCAGGCGCTCGGCGAACTCTGGATCGATTTCCACGGCCCCGGCGAACCGCGCCGCCTGCTCAAGGAAGGTTGCCAGCGCGAACTGCTCGACCTCTTTGCCAAGAATGAAGCGGCCCGCACGAAATACGACGCAGCCTACCGCGCCTGGCGCGATCTCGAAGCGGAGCGCGATCGCCTGCTCGGCGCCGAGAAGCTTTCGCCCGACCAGATCGATTTCCTGAAGGTGCAGCTCGCCCGCATCGATGCGCTCGACCTCACCGAGGAGGCCATCGCTGCGCTCGAACGCGATTTCGCCCGCCAGCAAAGCGCGCAGGAAATCGTCCAGCTCGCCGCCGGCATCAGTCAGGGCCTGAGCGGCGAAGACGGCCTGCTCGGCCGGCTCGCCGCCCTGCTGCGCGAGGCGCGCCAGCTCGAATCGTTCGACCCGGCCAGCAAGGCGCTGGCCGACCGCCTGCAATCCGCCTCCGTCGAACTCGGCGACCTCGATGGCGAGTTCTCCACGCTCGCCACCTCGCTCAATTTCGACGCCGAGCAGGCGGAGGAGCTGCAGTCGAAGATGAACGCCTGGCTCGAGCTGAAGCGGAAGCACGGCACCAAGGTCGAGGCCGTGGTCGCCGCGCGCGACGAGATGCGTCGTCGCCTCGAGTTGCAGAGCGATGTCGAGGGCTCGCTCGCCAAGCTCGACCAGCAAATCGCCGAATCCGGCAAGGCCGCGCGCAAGGCCGCGACCGAGCTCCGTGCGACGCGCGAGAAGGCCGGCGCGAGCTTGGAGAAGGCGGCCGCCAAGGTCATCGCGCAGCTCGGGTTCAAGAAGGCCGATTTCCGCGTGCGGCTGGCCGCGTTGCCGGATTTGGGCGTGCACGGCGATTGCGCCGTGGAATTCCTTTTCTCGCCCAATGTCGGCGAGGCGCCGCTGCCGCTCAGCCGCATCGCGTCGAGCGGTGAGCTCGCGCGCGTCATGCTCGCGCTCAAGAGCGTGCTCGCCGCGACCGACGACGTGCCGCTGCTCGTGTTCGACGAGGTCGACGCGAACGTCGGCGGCGAGATCGGCCGCATCGTCGGCGAGAAGATGGCCGACATCGCCGGCCAGCATCAGGTGCTCTGCGTCACCCATCTCCCGCAGGTCGCCGCGCAGGCGGCCAACCACCTCGTGGTGACGAAAGACCAGAGCGGCGACCGCGCCGCCGTCGCGATCGAGCCGATCCACGGCAACCGCAAGCAGCGCGTCGGCGAGCTCGCCCGCATGCTCGGTGACCGCACCGCCAAGAGCGCCCTCGCGCACGCCGAGGAATTGCTCAAGGGCCGCTGAACCGCCGCGCTGCGGCGCCCCGCATCGTTCGGGCGAAAATTCGCCGCGCCGCCGCTCGGGACCGGAGGTGGCGGTGAGCGCATCCATGTCACGAAAATCCCCCGGCCGCGCCGTGTTAGTGACTCGCCTTTGGCCGCGCCAGACGCTCAATTATCGGCGTGTCAGCGTCCCACTATCCCTTTGCGCACCGCATGAGCGGCATGCGCCCCTCCACGATCCGCGAGATTCTCAAGGTCACCGCGCAGCCGGACGTCATTT
>JAMPXH010000072.1 GCA_023701285.1 Candidatus Didemnitutus sp. | reverse complement strand
TGAGGCAACGCTCGCACAAAGGCGGGGTTCGGCGACCCCGCCCTACCTTGCAAGACACGCGGGCATGAAAAAGGCGGGATCGGTCGATCCCGCCTGCATCAAAGCTACGTGCGCCTCAGCGCTTCTGGGACGCGAGGAAGGCGAGCACGTTCTCCGCCTGCTTGTCTGTCACGCCGGTGTCCTTGTAGACGATCTTGCCGCCGCTGATGATGTAGCACTCGCGCGCGGTGAAGAGCATCGCGCTCTGGCCGAAGGCGCGGGCGACGGTCTTTTCCGTATCGGCGATGAGCGGGAAAGGGAAGTTGTTCTTCTCCTTGAATTCGCGCTGCTTCTCGACCGTGTCGAGGCTCACGCCGACGATGGTGGCGTCGTGCGCGGCGATCTCGGCTGCGGCGTCGCGGAGCGAGCAACCCTGCTTGGTGCAGCCGCCGGTGAGGGCCTTGGGATAGAACCAGACGACGACATACTTGTGCTGCTGGTAGAGCTGCCCGAGGTCGAGCGTGGTGCCGGTGTCGGTGACGCCGCTGACGGTGGGCGCGGCATCGCCGACCTTGAGCGAGTCGGCAAAGAGAGAGGAGAAGAACGACATGGTGGAAAGCAGCAGCAGGGAGCGCAGGAGTTTCATGGAGAAAAAAAGGTTAGTCACCCGCCCGCGGGAAGCAAGGGATGCTCCTGCGCGACGTGTGTGATGTTACGCACGACGAAGCTGGCCGGATGCGCGGTGACACCCGCCGGCGTTGCGGGCGACGCGGCGCGCGCCCGACAGGGAGGCTTTGCGCGGGTTCCACCGGATGACGGAATTAATTTCCGGAACTTCATGCGCCGCAGCGTGTTTTCAGGAACGTGTTCACGAGACATTCCGCTTAACGGCGGTGCGTATCGTGGGCGCATTCCAAACCAACACCGTTATGAAATACGTTCCCACCTTCAAAAACCTCATCCTGGCCGCGGCGGTTTCGCTCGGCCTCTCCGCGACTGCGTTCGCGCAGGACGCCAACGCCGTCTCCGCTCCGGCCGAGACGCGCGCCTCCGGCCTGCTCGGCAAGAACTACGTCGGCCTCGAGTATGGCTACGTGAATCTCTCCGACACCGGAATCGACGCCAACAGCTACAACTTCGAGGCCAACTACAACCTGCGCGAGGGCCTCGATGGCTTCCTCGGCTACGGCTACTCGCGCACGGAAAGCGTCGCCGGCATCCACGGCGATGCGAGCGAGCTGTTCCTCGGTGCGCGCTCCTACCTCACGTCCGGACGCGCCAAGGGCTACCTCGAGCTCGGCGCCGGCTGGGCTTGGGCCAGCGCGGCCGGCTTCAGCGACGACTCCTTCGCGTGGGGCGCGGGCGTCGGCGCGGAGATCGAAGTCGTCTCGTCGCTCACGGTGACGCCGTATGTCCGCTACACGGACGCGGTGAACTTCGACAGCGACGGCACCTGGGACTTCGGCGTGAAGGGCAACTACTGGTTCACCTCGAAGCTCGGCGCGCAGCTCGGCTTCAGCATCGACGATGACCGCAACACGGTCGTCTCGGCCGGCGTGAACTTCCGCTACTGAGTCCGTTTCGGTTTGTGTGTGTCATGCAGAGCGCCGCGGTCCGCAAGGGCCGCGGCTTTTTTGCGGCCGCGCCGGACCGCCTGCGGCGCGCTCACGCCGCCGGGTGAAACGCGCAGCTGGAGCCGACCCAGGTCTTGCCCTTGTTGAAATCGACGCCGTGCATCGCGCCCTTCGTCAGGCGGACGAGGTTGTTGACGAGCTTGGGCATGTCGGTGCCGTCGCCGGCGAAGATGAGGCGGATCTCGGCTTTCGCGGGGCCGTCGGGCGTCTGGAGGATCGGGGCGTAGCTGACCTTGCGTTGCAGGATCCACTCGGCCGGGTTCGGCAGCGCGGCGATCTTTTCGCGCGTGGGGGCGATGTCGACGCCGAGGCCGGCGAAGGAATAGAGCGGTTTCAGCACGTAGCTCTCGAGATCGGCGGGGAGGTTTGCGCCGAGCTCTGAGACGAAGCGGCAGTCGGGCACGAAGGGGCCGCGGAGGAAGGGCAACGAGTGTTTCGAGATGCGGAAATACCAGTTGGGGTGGCCGGCCCACTCGACCCGCACGCGGTCGTCGCGGAGGTTGAAGCCGGGCTTGAAGTCGGGACGACGCAGGAGCTCGTCGAAGATGACGCGGTTGAAGATCCGGTGGATCGGCACCTCGCGACCGCCGGAAAAATAGAAGAGGCGGTCACCGCGCTGGCGGACTTTCGAGAGGCAGAGCGGGCGGACGTTGAGGAAGCTGTGCGTGCAGGCGAAATCGATGCGGGTCTTCTGCCGCTCGGGCTCGATCTCGAGCAGGACGACGTTTTCGGGCAGGTGTTCGCCGAGAATGGCGGCGCGGAGGACGTCGAAGTAGCGTTCCTCGTCGAGGCCGCCGAAGAACGGGGTGAAGTCCGTCGGGATCTCGGGAAAGTGCTGCCGAAAGGCGTTGGCCTGCAGGACCTGCCAGGCGGCGACGGTAGGGAATCCTTGGAGCTCGATGAGTTGCGGGAGGATGCGGCCCTCGGCGTCGTGACAGAGGGCGAAGTCGATGCAGAGGAAGTGCGGCCACTCGGTCTCGTGCGGGACGGAGAGATTTTTCGGCACGGCGCCGGCGGCGTGGGCGCGGAACTCCGGTGTGGCGAGTTGGCGGGTGAGGTCGTCCGCGGCGGCGACGAGGGTGCGGGTGGTGGGCTCGTCGAGAAAGAGCGGCGACTCGGCGACGCGGAAGTCGACCGGCCAATACATCGCGCGGTTCAGCTCGCGGGTGAACGCGGCGTAGCGGGCATCGGTGAACGCGGCGTTGTAGCGCTGGCGGAGGTCGGGGATCATCGGGAGCGGGAATGATGCCGCGAGGGCGCGTTTTGTTTTTTAACCACGGATTGCACGGATGACACGGATGGGGCTCAGCGGACTATGCGCTTCCAGCGGAGATCGGCGTGCTTGAAATTGAGCAGCAAAGCCAATCGGAGTCCGGTGATGTTCAGATACCCGATCATCTGCGAAAGATGGGTTTCGTTGAACTCAGTGACAACCTTCGGATCGGCGATGACGGCGTCATCTACAATGAGATCGGGAACCAGCGTGCCGATCTCGATACCGTCGTAGCGGACCACAAATTGTTTCTGCTGATCAATCTTGTGACCCCGCTTGGCCAGCTCGATCGCCAGGGCGCGCTCGTAGAGCTTTTCGTCCAAGCCGGGCTTGAGCTCGTTGAGGACCTTCATCGCGGCCCCGATGATGCTCTCGGTGATGTTCTCGTGCAGCATGATCCGTGTGATCCGTGAAATCCGTGGTCAAAACTTCACAGGCGGGCGCGACGTCGGTCTCTCTCGCGGGTTCAGATCAGGAATTTGCCCTTGGCCATCACTTGTTCGTCGTCGAGCCAGATGTCGAAGTGGCGGCCGACGCAGTCGATGTGGGTCGTGCTCTTCCAGGGCTGGCCGGTGTGTTCGCTATACGGGTGGCCGAAGGCGATGTGGATGCCGGGGAGTTTTTCGTCCTGCAAAATATGGCCGATGATGTGCGTGCAGGCGAGGTTGGTGCCGATGGCGAATTCGCCGACGCGGTTCGAGTTCTCGTCGGTGGAGCAATACTTCTCGAACTCGGCGAGCAGCTCCTGGTTCTCGCACGCGAGGCCGGCGATGCGGTTGTCCACGATGTCGATCGTCAGGGGCGTGGCGGCGATGTCGCCGTATTTCTGGCAGAGATAGTCGCCGACGACGCCGTCGACGACGAAGCGGCCGTTCGAATTGAAGGGCGAAGTGAAGATCTCGCCGCCGGGGAGGTTGCCCCACTTCTCGGGCGAGATGAGGCCGGAGGTCTTCACCCATTTCAGGTTCGGCGAGAGTTCGGCGACGTAGTCGGTGCCGGCGGCCGTCTTGCACGTGACGCGTGACGCGCGGCGGCATTTCTCGATGAGTTTCTGCGAGAGGGCGTCGATGGCGAGGAAGTCGGCGCGCATGCCTTCGAGCATGATCTGGCGGTTGATGTTCACCATGTGCCCGTGGCGGATCTTGCGCGGGTTGATGACGTCCATCATCTGCATGCGCGTGCGGAGTTCGCCGGTCTGTGTCTGGCAGGCGTAGATGGAGACCTGCGACTGCGCGAGGTGGGCGAGGATCTCGGCGGGCATGTCGCGGTGCGGGCGCGGGCCGTATTCCTCGAGGATGAAGACGTCGTAGGCGGCGCCGGTCTGCCCGACCTCGGCGACGAGCGCGGCCGCGATCTCGGCGCAGGCGTTGTCGGCGATGATGGTCATGCGTTCGTGCTGCTTCAGCGCGAGGCAGACGTGAATGGCGTTGCGGGCGCCGGGCGTGAGCTCCGGGTCGAAGGTGGTCGGGAGCGTGGCGGCGTGCGGCATGGAGCGGGAGAAGGGCGCGGGGCGAGGGGCGAGGGAAGGGCCGGAGGAGCGGGGAGCGTCGGAATACAAGGCGCGGGAGGAGCTGGGCGTGAGGTTGGCGGCGGCGTCCCGGCGGATGGCGGCGCGCTGGTGCGCGCGGTTCAGAGCGGGAGGCCGTGGTGGGTCTCGGCGATGATGTAGTCGACGACGGATTTCAAGTCCTGCGTCTGCTGGAAGACGGCGAGCTGGCGGTCGGCGCCGGTGCCGTTTTGCAGGATGGTGTGGACGTGGTTGACCTCGGCGCGCGAGCCGAGCTCGTCGACGACATCGTCGATGAACTCGAGGAGTTCGCCGATGAGGTCGCGGGTGGGGACTTCCTCCTGTTTGCCGAAGTCGATCATGCGGCCGTTGATGCCGTAGCGGCCGGCGCGCCAGCGGTTCTCGTTGATGAGGCGGGCGCGGTAGGTGCGGAAGCCCATGTTCTGCCGGTGCAGCTTGTAGAGCTTGGCGATGACGGCCTGCATGATGGCGGCGAGGCAGATGGTCTCGTCGACGCGCATGGGGATGTCGCAGACGCGGAATTCGAGCGTGCCAAAGAGCGGGTGGAGGCGGATGTCCCACCAGATCTTCTTGGCGTTGTCGATGCAGCCGGTCTTGACGAGCAGGTTGACGTATTGGTCGAACTCGTCGACGGACTCGAAGAGGTCGGGGATGCCGGTGCGCGGGAAGCGTTGGAAGACCTGGAGGCGGTAGGAGGCGTAGCCGGTGTTGCGGCCGAGCCAGAAGGGCGAGTTGGTGGACAGCGCGAAGATGTGCGGGAGGAAATAGCGCGCGGTGTTCTGGAGCTGGATGGCGGTCTCGCGGTCCGGCATGCCGAGGTGGACGTGGAGGCCGAAGATGAGGTTGGCCCGGGCGACCTGCTGGAGGTCGTTGACCACGCCGGCGTAGCGTTCGCCGGGGGAAATTTTCTGATCGATCCAGTGGGAGAACGGATGGGTGCCGGCGGCGGCGATGCGGAGATTTTGCGAGCGGGCGAGGCGGGCGAGGTCGGCACGGAGCCCGGTGACGGAGCGGCGGGCGTCGTGGATGTCGGCGCAGATGTCGGTGCCGACCTCGACGACGGACTGGTGCATCTCGGGTTTGACGCGCTCCTTGAGGATGATCTTGCCGCCTTCGATGATCTCCTCGATGTGCGATTTCAGCTCGCGCGTGACGGGGTCGACGATCTGGAACTCCTCCTCGATGCCGAGGGTGAACTGGTGTTTTTTGCGGGAGGCCATGGGGTAATTGCAGTGGGTGGGGCTCAGCTCCCGCTGAGCGATGGCCCGGCGGGTGCCGGGCGTTCCCTCAAGACGGTGCGGGGGTCACTTCTTGGAAGCAGGAGCCGCGCCGAGCGCCTGGCCGGCTGCGCTGGCCTTGATGTAGCGGCCCCAGGTGAGGTTGTCGGCGCCGTCGCGGTGTTCCTTGGCGCGGCGGACGAGCATGCGGGCGGCGGCTTCGACGACCCAGGCGAAGTTTTCCTCGCCGACCGAGCCGCGGTCGGCGTCGGGGGCGGGGTTGCAGAAGTCGATCGCGTAGGGGACGCCGTTGCTGACGCCGAACTCGACGGTGTTGAAGTCGTAGCCGAGGGCTTGGTTGAGCGCGAGGACGTCGCGCTTGATGCGTTCGAGCAGGGCGGGCGGCGCGGGCGGGCGGTCGACGACGTAGCGCAGGTGGTGGGCGTTGCGCGGCTCGTAGGGCATGATGCGGACATCGGTGCCGCCGATGCAGTAGCAGCGGTAGTAGTCCTCGAACACGACCTCGGACTGGAGGAGCATGACGAGCTGGCCGGTCTCGTCGTAGGCCTGGTGGAATTCCTCGGGGTTGCGGACCTTGTAGACGTTTTTCCAGCCGCCGCCGGAGTGGGGTTTGAAGTAGGCGGGCCAGCCGATGTAGGCGAAGATGCCGTCCCAATCGAGCGGGTAGGCGAGGTTGGAGAAGGACTCGGCGGAGCAATCGGCGGGGTGGTCCTTCGAGGGGAGGATGACGGTGTTGGGGACGGCGACGCCGAGCTTGGTGGCGAGGCAGTTGTTGAAGAACTTCTCGTCGGCGGACCACCAGAAGGGGTTGTTGACGACGGCGGTGCCGTTGAGGGCGGCGTTCTTCAGGTAGGCGCGGTAGAACGGCACGTCCTGCGAGATGCGGTCGAGGATGACGGCGTAGGCGGTGGGCTCGCCCTGCGCGACCTTGTTGATGTTGACCGCCTCGGCGACGATGCCGGGCTCGTTGAGGGCGTTGATGCGCTCGATGAGCGCGTGGGGGAAGCTGCGTTCCTTGCCGTGGAGGATGCCGATGGTTTTCATGCGGGACGTGGTTGGGCGGGGGGAAAAACGGGAGTGCCGGCCGGCGCCCGAAAGCGCGGTGTGGCGGGGTGAGTCAGGGCTGGATGAGCGAAATGTAGTGGGGGAACATGTCGCGCCAATAGTTCCAGTCGTGGCCGCACCACTGGCGGTCGTCGAGGAAGTGCGGGATGCCCTTCTGGTTGAGCAGGTGCGAGAGGTGGAGGTTGCGGTCGCGGCACAGGTCGCGGTCGCCGGTGCCGAGCACGATGCCCATGCGGCGCAGGTGGTCGAGGAACCACGCGTCGTGGAGGTTGGGCAGGTAATCGACGGGGTTGTTGAAGTAGACGTTGTCGTCGGAGTAGCCGTCCACGAAGGACCGGATGTCGAACGATCCGCTCAGGCTGATGCAGTAGCCGACCTGGTCGGGGTGCCGGAAGGCGAAGTTCACCGCGTGGTAGCCGCCGAAGCTCGCGCCGGCCACCGCCACGCGGTCGTGCCCGGTCTCGTGGCGGGCGCGCGGCAGCAGGTCGTGCAGGATCACGCGCTCGTAGGCCATGTGCGTGCGGGCGCGGTCCGCCGGGTGGATCGCCCGGTTATACCAGCTCTGTTCGTCGAGTCCGTCCGGGCAATAGATCTTGATCCGCCCCGCCTCCACCAGCGTGGCCACCGAGCCGACGAGCCCGAAATCCTTGTTCTGGTAATAGCGCCCGAGCGACGTCGGGAACAGGATCACCGGGTAACCCGCGTGACCGAAGACCAGCATGTCGAACTCCCGGCTCAGATGCGTCGTATACCAACGGACGTGTTGTTCGTGCATGCGGGAGGGGCGTGAAGCAGGGAACGTGCGAGGCAGCACACTTAGGCCGCGGCCCGGACAGGGCAAGCGCGAGCCGGCCCACCGGGCCCGAAAAACCTCCGCCGGCGCGCAAAACCGGGGCGGCCGCCGCACCGCCGGCGGGCTTGCGGTGGCCGCGCGCCCGCCCCTAGCGTCCGCCGCTCGCATGTCCGAATCCGCCTCCGCCACCCCTTCGCCCACGCCGCCGGCTTCCCAGCCGGCGCCCGCTGCGGGCGCGCGTCCGCGACGCGGTGGACAATTGCGCCACCACGCGCGCTTCCACTCGCGCGGGCTGCGCGGCTGCCGCGACATCGTGGTCTGGCTGCCGCCCGGCTACGGCGATCCGCGCCGGCGGCACCCGGTGGTGTATTTCCAGGACGGGCAGAACGTCTTCGACCCGGTCACGGCCTTCCTCGGGCAGGCGTGGATGGCCGGTGAGGCGGCGGAGAAACTCATCCGCCGCCGCGCGCTCGTGCCGCCGATCATGGTCGGCATCTACAACACCGGTTTCAACCGGATGAACGAATACTCGCCCACGCGCGCCGAGTTCGAGGGCTGGTCGGGCGAGAAATGCCGCAGCACGGGCGACGCGAAGCGCTACGCGAAGTTCGTCGCGCAGGAGCTGAAACCCTTCATCGACGCGCGCTACCTCACGCTGCCCGGTCCGCGCACGACCTCCGTCGTCGGCTCGTCGATGGGCGGGCTCGTCTCGCTCTACTTCGCGCTCTGGCACCCGCGCGTGTTCGGCAACGTCGCCGCGCTCTCGCCTTCGTTGTGGTGGGACGACCGCATCGTCTTCCGTGATTTTGGCCGCCTGCCGCGCAAGCTCGACGTGCGCCTCTGGCTCGACACCGGCACCGCCGAGCCCGGCTGGGAAGCCGCGCCGCTCTTCCGCGACGCCCTCATCGGCCGCGGTTGGACGCTCGGGCGCGACCTCGCCTACCGCGAGATCGCCGGCGCCACGCACAGCGAACAAGCCTGGGCCGCGCGGATCGGTGACGTGTTGCAATTCCTCGTCGGCCGCGGGCAGCCGCACTCCGCCCGACCGGCGTCGCCGGGTGGCAACGCCCGTCCCGCTGGCCCGCGCGCGCCCGACCGGCCGCGCCCGGGATCGGCCGCCACGGCGCCGTAACCTGCGGCGCCACTCGTCCGCGCGTTGCGGCCGTTGCTCCTGCCGCGGTTGGCTTTCTCCGGCGGGCTGATTGCCTGGGCGGCATGGACGTGCCCTCCGCTTCCTCTCCCCGCTCCCGACGCCCCGGCGACGCCGGTGCCGGAGGCGACGACGGTGGCGGGCTGATGACGTGGATCGCCGCGCTCTTCGGCGGCGAAAAATCCGCGCCGGACACCGGTCACGATGCCTCCGCCGGTGCAGATACCGGTGGTGTTGACGGCGGGAGCGACGGCGGCGGCGATGGAGGTGGCTGTGGCGACTGACCCGACCGTCATCCCGCGCCTGCCCCCCGCGCGCACGACCGCGAAGCGTCGTGGCGTAGCCGGATGGCTGGGCTTCCTCGCCTTGGCTGCGCTGGGTGGTGCGCTCGGTTATTTCGGGGCGAAATACGGCATGGCGCTCCTGTTGCCGCTGCCCGACCCGAAGGCGCTCAAGCTGCTCCTGCTCGCGTGGCTCGTGCCGGCTTGGCTGCTCGTCGTCGGGTGGCACGAGTTCGGCCATGTGGTGGGCGGTTGGGCGGGCGGCGGACGTTTTCTGCTCTGGATCGTCGGCCCCTTCAAGGTCCAGCGCACGCCGGCGGGCATCCGCGTGGGGCTCAATCGCTCGCTCAATCTCAGCGGCGGGCTCGCGGCCTGCCTGCCGCTCGATCCGGAGAAGATGACGCCGCGGCGCACCGCCGTGATGGTCTTGGCCGGCCCCCTGTTCAGTCTCGTGCTTGCCGTCGCGGCGCTGACGTTGGCGGCGTGGCTCGCCGCCCTACCCGGCGAAGTCACCGTCGTGCAGGCCCTCGTTCAGCACGGCGCGGTCGTCACGGCCGGCCTCTCGGGTTTCATCTTCCTCGTCACGATGTTTCCCGCGACGGTGGGCGGGTTCAAATCGGACGGGCTGCGCGCCTTCGGTCTCCTGCGCGGCGACGCGCGTTCCGATCAGGAGGCCGCGCTGCTCATCCTCACCACCGCCACGCTGGGCGGCCGGCGGCCCGCGGACTACGATCCCGCGTTGGTGCGTCGCGCGCTCGCGCTCGGGGACGGTTCGCTTTTCGATCTCTACGCGCACCTCACCATTTACGCTCACGCCGCCGATCGCGGCGACTGGGCGGCGGCGCAAGGGCATCTCGACCGCGTGCTGGCCGGCGAGGCGCAACTCGTGCCTTACGTGCGCGACAGCGTCCGCTGCGAATACGCCTGGCTGCTCGCCACCCGCACGGGCGATGCCGCGGCGGCCCGTGCCTGGCTGGACTCCGCCGGCGCGCTCGATTTCTCCCCCGCCACGCGCCTTCGCGCGGAAGCCGCCGTGCTCCTCGCCGAGGGCCGGCCGGCCGAGGCGGCGTCGCGGGCGCGCGCCGGGTTGCACGCGCTGGAGCACAAGAGCCTCAGCCCGGTGAAGAGTCCCTTTGAGGAGGAAGCCCTCGCGGGGTTGCTGCGCCGCGCGGAACCGGCGGGCGCCTGACGCCGCTCAGCGCCGCAGCACGCGGTCGATCCACGCGGAGGCCAGCTGCGTCGCCACGACCGAGAGCGTGAACAGATAGAGCCCGGCGCCGATCTGGATGCGCGCGAGCCCGGCGGCCTTCATCGTCACGATCAGGATGGCGACGACGAAGACGTCGAGCATCGACCATTTGCCCAGCGCGGAGACCCAGCCATGCAGCCGGCGCACGCGGGCGAGGTCGTGGTCACGCTCGGCCCAGATGATGCCGAGCAGGCCGAGCTTCACGCTGGGGAACACGAGGGTGAACAGCGTCAGCACGGCGAAGAGAAAATACTCGCCCTCGCGGAACAGCGTGGCGATGCCGCCCACCACGGAGATCGCGTCGTCGAAGATCCAGAACTTGGTGACGTGGAAGAACGGGAAGAAGATGCCCGTGCCGAAGAGCACCACGGCGAGGACGAGCAACCCGGGCACGAGGCGGAGTGGCAGCGGCGAGGCGATGGGCGTGGTCATCGGGCGCAAGCAGAAGGAACCGGCGCGCAAGGCCAATGAAAAAGGCGGGGCGTCTAGAGACCCCGCCTTGTCCGGCGCGAAAGAGACCGGGGCGCCCTGGGTTACTCGAGGCCGGTGACGTCGAGGTCGGCCGGGTGCTCGACGGTGAACTTCACCGTCAGCTCGCGTTTCTCGCCGGGCTTGAGGTCGAGGGTCCACTTGAGCTTGCCCTCGTTGTCGGGCTTCAGCTCGCGCTCGGTGGGTGCGACCTGCCGCACGACGATCTTCTCATGCCGCGAGAGCGGGATCTGGTCGGAGACGACGATGCGCGCGGCGGCGGGCTTGTTGTTCTGGATCGTGAGCAGGTATTCGTAGGTGAGGCGGCGGCCGGAGTTGGTGAGGCCGGTGTTCTCCGTGAAGCGCTGCACGCGACGGTGCTTCACGGCGATGCCCTCGTCGGCGCCGAGCGCGAGATCGAACTTCTCGGCCGGCATCACGGTCTTGAGCTGGCTGGTGGCGACGAAGGTGCCGTCGAGGAAGACGTTCATCGCGCCGGCGAGCAGGGGGAAGTCGGTGTTGTTGGTCACCTTCGTCGTGAGGAAGGCGGTGGTCTGGAGCTTGGGCGTGGTGGCGTATTCCGGCGCGGCTTCGAGGCGGGCGGTGGTGATCGGCACCTTCCGCGCCGAGCCGTCGCTCGGGATGGTCGTGGGCGTGGCGATCTTGAAGGAGGCGCTGGTGGCGCCGGCTTCGATGGCGGCCACGGCCAGATCGGCGGAGCGGGATTCCGGCTCGCCGACCTCTACGCTGCCGATGACGCGGCCGTAGCTCGCGGCAGGGGCTGCGGAAAGCGTTACCTGCGGCATTTCGACTTTATACCGCTGGGCTCGCTCTTGAAGCACGACTGGTTGGCGGACGACGACCTCCCACACTCCCAGTTCCGGCGCGGCGCCGCCGAGTGCGGGGCGCGCGGTCGAGAGTATGAGGGCGACTTCGGGCCAGTCTTCGCCGGTGTTCTGGCGCACGACGCCGAAATAGCCGAGCGCCACCGCGCGCTCGCTGCTGGCGACGCGGGCGTCGTAGCTCGGCTGCCATTGCGCGCCGCCGACGGTGTAGGCGAGCGTGACGTCGAGGCTGCCGGCTTGGGCGGCGGCGACGCGCACGACGACGCTCTTGTAGGCCCGGCCGCGGCCGCCACGGAGCTCGTTGAGCTGGGCTTCGAGGGCGGCGATCTTGCGCTGCACGTCCTCCGCGCGGGCGTCGAGTTGCTGCGTGGCGGCGGCGAACTCGGCGAGTTGCTGCCGGCCGAAGGCGAGCGCGGCGCGCACGTCGTCGAGCTTCGGGCGGTCGATGTCCTTGCCGCCGGGCGAGACGGCGCCGTTGAGATACTGGACGGTGGCCTGGCGCTGGGTGTCGAGCACGGCGCGCTCATCGGCGAGCTGGCGCTGCTCGGCCTGCGCGGCGCGCAGCTGTTGTTCCAGTTCGGCGGCGCGCTCGTTGGGCGTGAAGTCGACGAAGGTGCGCCGGGCGCTCACGTCGAGGATCGTGGCGGCGGCGGTGCCTTGTCCGCCGACTTGGAGCGATTGCTCCCACAGCGCTTCGGGCAGGCGCTCGAAGACCAGCTCGGTCTGACCCGGCGTGAGGTTCGCGGTGGCCGTGCGCGTGACGACGGCGCGGTCGGTATAGACCGTGACGGCGGAGATCCGGGATTCGACCGGCGCAGCGGAGAGCGCGGCGGCAAGAGCGAGGAAGAGACCCGACAGGCGGAGGAATTTCATGGCGGAGAGGGGTAAGGGACAACGAACGGCGGCCTCGGTTCTTAGTCCCGGGCAAAAGATTCCACAAGCCCGGCCGGGCCCGCTTCAGCGTTCGCCGACCAGATCGAGCAGGTCGCCGATCTTGCGGTGCGACTCGAGCGGGTGACGCAACCGGTAGTGCCGGTTGATCTTGTAGCGGTTGCGCTGGCCCTCGCGGGTGCGGGTGAGCACGCCCTCCTCCTCGAGGGCGCTGACGATTGCGTGCACCGCACGCTCCGTGATGCCGACCTGCGCCGCGACCTCGCGCAGCGTGATGGCCTCGTTCTGCGCCAGGCAGACGAGCACGTGCGTGTGGTTGGTGAGGAAGGTCCAGCCGGACGGAGCGGGGGCCTCGGGCATGCCGGGAAGCTGGCGGCGGCAGCGCAGGATTTCAAGATTCTAAAGTTATGAAGTTGACTTCATGTATAATGCTTCACAACTCCGTCGCCGCATGGACCTCCTTGGCCCCCTGTTGGACAGTCTCCTCTCGCCGATGGTGCTGGCGTTCCTGCTCGGCTTGGTGGCCGTGTGGGTGCGCAGCGACCTGAAGATCCCGGAGCCGTTCTACGCGGCGATGACGATTTACCTGCTCTTCGGCATCGGGCTGAAGGGCGGGGCGAAGCTGGAGGGCGTGGCGTGGGCCGATTTCGGCGCGCCGGTGCTGGCGGCGCTGGGCCTGTGCGCGGCCATCCCGCTCTGGTCGCTCGTGCTGTTGCGCCGGTGGGGCCGGCTGACGACGACCGATGCGGCGGCGGTGGCGGCGCACTACGGATCGGTGTCGGTGGTGACCTTCGGGGCCTGCCTCGTCTTCCTCGATACGCGCGGGGTGGCGCACGAGGGTTTCCTGCCGGCGTTGCTCGCGGTGATGGAGGTGCCGGGCATCTTCGTGGCGTTGTTGATCGCCCATCAGGCGGCGGCGCCGGCTCCGGTGGTGCCGGTGGGGGCGCACGGCTTCGTCGCTCCGTTGCCGCGCAGCGAGTGGAAGCGGGTGCTGCACGAGCTGTTCGCCAGCAAGGGCATCCTGCTGCTGGTCGGCGGGCTCGCGATCGGCTTGTTGTCGGGCCAGCGTGGTTATGCGCAGGTCGGGGCGTTCTTCGACGCGCCGTTCCGGGGCGTGTTGACGATCTTCCTGCTCGAGCTCGGGCTCGCGGCGGGCCGGCGGCTCGGCGATCTGCGGCAGGCCGGATTTTTCCTCGCGGGCTTCGCGATCGTGATGCCGTTGCTGCACGGCTTGCTCGGCGTGTGGCTCGGGCGCTGGGCCGGGCTGAGCCTCGGCGGGGCGACGGTGCTCGGCACGCTGGCGGCCAGCGCCTCCTACATCGCCGCGCCCGCCGCCGTGCGCGTCGCGCTGCCGCAGGCCAACCCTGCGCTCTACCTCACGGCGTCGCTCGCGATCACCTTCCCGTTGAATGTCGTGGCGGGCATCCCGCTCTACTTCGCGTTCGCGCAGTGGCTGTTCGACGGCGCGCGGTAGGCGGCGCGCGCCCGGTTCGGGTGAGGTGGGAAAAATTCTTCGCGTGTTCCGGCGCAGCTGTCACGCTGCGCGCATGCCTCAACTCGCCGGTCAGGTCGTCATCATCACGGGTGCCTCGTCCGGCATCGGTGAAGCCACGGCGCGCCGCCTCGCGCGCGCCGGTGCGCGTGTCGTCCTCTCGGCCCGCCGGCAGGACCGCCTCGACGCCCTCGCCCGCGAGCTCGACCCGGCTGGAGCCGCGGTGCTCGCGGTCGCCGGCGACGTGACGAGCGAGGCCGACCGCCGCCGGCTCGTCGACGCGACGCTGGCGAAGTTCGGCCGGATCGACGGCCTCGTGAACAACGCCGGCTACGGCACGCGCGGGCCGGTGGAAATCGTCCCGGTGGACGCGATCCGGCGGAATTTCGAGACGAACGTCTTCTCGCTCGTCGCGCTCACGCAACTCGTGCTGCCGACGATGCGTGCGCAGGGCGGCGGGTGCGTCGTGAACATCGGCTCCGTCGCCGGCCGCATCGCGCGTCCGCTCTCCAGCGTTTACGACTCGACCAAGCACGCGCTCGAGGCGCTGACCGACGGCCTTCGCGGCGAGTTGCGTCCCTTCGGCGTGCGCGTGACGCTCATCCGCCCCGGCTACATCGTGACGGAGTTCGTGCAGGCGGCCGACGCGGCCTCGGACGGCATCCTGGCGAACGCCGGTCCCTACGAGCCGTTCCTCGCGGGCTTCCGGGTGGGCTACCAGAAACTGCGGCGCGTGGCCGGTGTGCCGGATGACATCGCGTGCTGCGTCGAGCGCGCCTTGGTCAGCGACAACCCCGCCCCGCGCTACAACGCGCCATTCCACGCGAAGATTTTCCTGCTCCTCAAGTGGCTGCTGCCCGACCGGCTCTTCGCGCACATCGTGCGGCTGCGGAAATAGGTTAATCCGGCCCAGCGCTGGTGGGCGGACGTTCTCCCAAGAAACGCTGCAATTCCTCCGCGAACCGCGGGCCGAAGCCGTCGACCTCCGCGATCTGTTCCACCGTCGCGGCGCGGAGCTTGTCGATCGACCCGAAGTGCGCGAGGAGCGCCGCCTTCCGCTTTTCGCCAAGGCCGGGGAAGTCGTCGAGGATGCTCTCCTTGATCTTTCGCGAGCGGAGGTCGGCGTTGTAGGTGTTGGCGAAGCGGTGCGCCTCGTCGCGCAGACGCTGCAGGATGTTCAGGCCCGGATGATCCAGCGGGAGGTTGAGCGGGGCGCGGGCGTCGGGGAAGATGATCGTCTCGTGCTTCTTCGCCAGGCCGATCATCGCCGGCGGCGGGCAGTCGAGCGCGACGAAGGCCTTCAACGCCGCCGCGATCTGGCCGCGGCCGCCGTCGATGACGACGAGGTCAGGAAACTGTTTCTTTTCCTCGATCAAGCGGCGGTAGCGGCGACCCACGACCTCCTCCATCGCGCGGAAGTCGTCGTTGCCGATGAAGCTCTTGATCGAAAAACGGCGGTAGTGGTCCTTGTCCGGCACGCCGTCGGTGAAATGCACCATCGAGGCGACGACGAACGTGCCGCTGATGTGCGAGATGTCGAAGCACTCCATGTGCGCGGGCGGCGACTCGAGCCCGAGCGCCTCCTGGAGCGAGCGCAGCGCCTCGTCGTTGGGGCGCAGGCGGGTGAGGTCGCGGGTAAACTTGCGCGTGCGGGCGAGGGTGCGCTCCAGCGCGAGCACGACGTCGCGCAGCTCGGCGGCTTTTTCGAATTCCTGCTTCGCCGCGCGCTCCATCATCTCCGCCCGCAACTCATCGAGCCACTCGCGGCTCTTGCCGTCGAGGAAGTCGCAGGCCTGCTCGACGCGCACGCGGTAGTCGGCGGCGGAGACTTCGTTGGGCCAGCCGTAGAGCTCGGCGCGGACGTCCTCGTAGAGTTGCCAGCGGCCGTCGGCGAGCCTCTGGGGGTGCGAGTCGCCGAGGAGCACGCCGAACTGCTTGCGCATGGTCGCGAGGGTGCGGCGGAGCAGCCCGGAGTGCGCGAAGGGCCCGAAATAGCGCGAACGGTCCTCCTTGCGGAAGCGCGTGAGCGTGAAACGCGGCATCTCGTCCTCGAGGTTGATCCGGACGAGGAGGAAGCGTTTGTCGTCGGTGAAGTCCGTGTTGTATTTCGGCCGCCACTGCTTGATCAGCTTGCCCTCGAGGAGTAGGGCCTCGGGTTCGGACTTCACCTCGATCGTCTCGAGGTCGGCGATCATCTCGATCAGGGTGCGGATCTTCGGCTGGTGGCGGAGCTGGCGGGCGCGGCCGGGTTGGAAATAGGAGGAGACGCGCTTCTTCAGGCTCTTGGCCTTGCCGACGTAGATGATGCGCCCGAGCCGGTCCTTCATCAGGTAAACGCCGGGCGTGTCCGGCAGGGCACGGACTTTCTCGCGGAGGGCGTCGGAGTGGCGGGATTCGGGCACGGGATGAGGCAGGCAGAAGGAAAAACCACAGATGGACGCGGATGCACCCAGATTCTGGCCGGGTGAAGGGAGCGGGCCGGACGCGGCGGTGTCCATCTTTTGTCCCTCTGGTATTCCCCGTGGGTGGAGACGGCGGCTGGATTTTTGGCGATTTAGCACTACGGTGCCGCCTTGGACCGCATGGCCGCACCTTCGCCGCAACCTTCCCAGCCCGCACCGGCTGGCAAAACCGCTCCGCGTTTCGAGCTGCTCACGCTCGGCGACGAGCTGCTGCTCGGCCTCACCGCCAACGGCCACCTCACGTGGATCGGCGCCCAACTCGGGCGGCGCGGGGTGCAACTGGCGCGCAACGTCACGATCACCGACGACGCCGACGCCATCGCCGCGCAGCTGCGCGAGAGCTGGGCGCGCGCCGACGTGCTCATCACCACCGGCGGGCTCGGGCCGACCTGCGACGACCGCACGCGCGAGGCCGTCGCCGAGGTGCTCGGGCAACGGTTGGTCTTCAACGACGCGATCATGCGCGAGATCGAGGATCGCTTCGCCCGGCTCCGCCGTCCTTGCACGCCCAACAACCGCAAGCAGGCCTTCTGCTTCGAGCGCGGCGAGGTGCTTTCGAACCCCAACGGCACGGCGCCCGGCCTCTGGGTCGCGCAGGAGGGCAAGGTGCTCGTCATGCTGCCCGGCCCGCCGAACGAGTTGCAGCCGATATTCCTCGACCAGGTGTTGCCGCGGCTCGCTGCGCTCGGGCTGGTCGCCGAAGGTGAGGCCTACCTGCAGCTCCGCACCGCTGGCGTGGGCGAGTCGATGCTCGAGACGCGTTTCCAACCCGTCTTCGACCGCCATCCCGGGCTGGGCATCGCCTACTGCGCGCACCAATGGCAGGTGGATTGCCGCGTGAGTTCGCCCGACGGACGTTACCCGCGCGCGGCCTTGCAGGCGATCGTCGACGAACTCGCGGTGCTGCTGGGCGATGACCTCATCTGCGTCGGGCACGACAGCCTTGCCAAGGTCACCGCCGATCTCCTGCGCGCGCAGGGCCGCACGCTCGCGGTCGCCGAGTCGTGCACCGGCGGTTTGCTGGCCAACAGCTTCACCGACATCTGCGGCGCCTCGAAATTCTTCATGGGCGGCATTGTCAGCTACAGCAACGAGGCGAAGATGACGCTCCTCGACTGCCCCGAGTGCCTCCTCTCGCAGCACGGCGCGGTGAGCGCCGAGTGCGCTGTCGCCATGGCCTGCGGCGTGGCGGAGCAACTTAGCTCCGATTACGCGCTGGCGATCACCGGCTACGCCGGCCCGACCGGCGGCCACGACGGCAACCCGACCGGCACGATCTACATCGGCCTGCACACGCCGCACGGCGACTGGTCGAAGAAGCTCCATTACCCCGGCCTGCGTCCGGCGATCAAGCAGCGCGCCGTTACCGCGGCGATCGACTGGTTGCGTCGCGAGGTGGTAAAGGAAACCCGCCGCACGCGCGAGCCGCTGGCGAACTGAGCCGCACCAGCGCCGCGCCAACGTCACGCCCGCCACGGTCGCGCGTGGCCGCGCCGCCCGGCACTTGCACCAAGCGCCCGCACCCGCTCAAGCCCTCGTAATCGCCAGAGGCAAATTTACGTATTAAGTAAAGTTGCGCGGACGGTGCGAGCCGACGGGCAGGTGGGCGCGCAGCCGGTGGGATTTTTTTCTCGGCGCGGGCGGAGGGGGGCGGCAAGGTGCGGGTTTCCCGAGCCATGCCTGCGCCCAAGCCTTTCCAGTTCATCTGCGGGGCCGACGATTTCCTCGTCGGACGCCTGGGCAAGGAGCGTTTCGAGGCGCTGGCACAGGAGGCGGGCGCGGATGACTTCGCGCGCGAGATCGTCAACGGCTTCGCCAACAACGTCGACGAGGTGGAGACGGCGGTGAATCGTTTCCGCGACGCCGTGCAGACCGTGCCGATGTTCGGCGGCAAGCGCGTCGTGTGGCTGAAGGACGTGAATTTCCTCGCCGACACGGTGACGGGCCGCGCCGAGGGCACGCTGCGGCAGGTCGAGGCGTTGCAGGAGTTGCTGGAGAAGATCAACCCGGACGAGGTGGCGGTGATCGTGACCGCCGCGCCGGTGGACCGGCGGCGCAGTTTTCCGAAGTGGTGCGAGGCGCACGGCGATTTCACGCTCACGGGCGGCGACGCCAAGGACGGCGCGGAGGCGCTGGTGGGCGTCGCGCTCGCCGAGGCGCGCGAGGCCGGCGTGAGCTTCGGTGACGGCGCCGTGGAGATTCTGCTGACGAAGATCGGCGCCAACACGCGGTTGCTGACCGAGGAGGTGCGCAAGCTCGCCACGTATGTCGCCGATCCGGCGGCGCCGGGCGCGGGCGGTGCCGTGATCGAGGAGGCGCACGTGGTCGAGCTGACGCCGAACGTGGCGGAGGGTGATTTTTTCGAGGCGGCGGACCGTTTTTTTGCCGGCGACCTGCGCGGCACGCTCGATGCGTTGCAGCGGCACTTCTTCGCCGGCGGCGATGCGCGGCCGGTGATTTCCTCGCTGCAGAACCGCAACCGCATCCTGCTGCAGGCGCGCGTGCTGCTGGATGCGGGCGACCTGCGCGCGCCATCGGAGCGGTTCGGTTTCGACAAATCGGCGTGGGCGGCGGCGCAGGGGCGTTACGCGGAGCACTTCGGCGGCGACGCGGAAAAGAGCTCCTTCAATCTCTTCACGCAGAACCAGTGGTATGCGGGCAAACTCGTGAGCGGGGGCAAGCTGCCGCCGTTGCGGCGGTTGATCGACAATCAGCAGGAATTCGTGCGCGCGTTCGAGGAAATCATCCGCCGTCCGAACGAGCAAGAAGCGGTGTTGCGCGACATGGCGGTGCGCTGCCTGGGTGCGTGAGAGAAACGCGGTCGCGTTGCAGGCCGCGGCGTCGAGCGGGCTGGCGGTCGCCTACGGAATCGTTGCGCCGGACTCGGGCTCGACGCGGAGGCGCCAGAATTGGCGGTCGGCGGAGAGCGTGACGGGCACCTGAACTTGGCGACGATCGTCGCGGACCGCGGTGATTTGGGCCGCGGAGATCGGCAGGCGCGTCCACGTCGCGAGATCGGTGGATTGCTCGAGGCTGAGTTGCGAGAAGGCGGGCGCGGGATACGCGAACGAGAACGTGAGCTGCGCGTTCGCGCCGTCGAGCTGGAGCGCGGGCGCGGCGTCGGCTTGCGCGGGGTCGGTGCCGAGCAGCATTTCGAGGAGATTGGCGAGGCCGTCGCCGTCGGGATCGGCGGTGGGGGCGCGTTGATCGGTCGCGGCGGCGGTCTGCGTGATCCAGTGCGTGAAGCGGCGGGCGGCGGGGATGGCGTCGATCTCGAGGCGCGGGCCGAGGCCGTTGGTGTTCTCGCGGCTGTAGTAGGCGAGGACGGAGGTGTCGGGCTGCGCGTTGACGACGAGGGCGAGGTTGAGCGCGGTCGCGCCGGCGCCCCAGGCGGCGAGCACGGAGTCGGTGAGGTCGATGACGTCGACTTGCGTGGGCGAGGGCGCGTAGGTCGCGAGGGCGTCGCCGTAGGTCGGCTGGTTGTTCCAGGTGGCGGTGTTTTCCTCCCAAGCGGTGAGGATGGGGCGGACGGAAATTTCCCAGCCGGCGTAAGTGGAGAGCGTGGTGCCAGTGCGGAGGACGAGGCGGGCGGCGGTGGGAAGATCGGCGCCGAGGGCGGTGAGGTCGAAGCGCAGCAGGCCGTGGCGCGTGGTGTGCGCGGTGCTGGCGCGCTTGAGGCGGATGAGGGTGTCCGTGCCCCAGTTGGTGTTGGTCTGGTTGGTGGGTGAGGTGGTGCCTTCGACGAAGGTGTCGGCCGAGGCGGCGAGGGTGCGCAGGGCGGTGGGCGTGGCGGTCTCGGTCGAGACGCGCAGGCTGCGGCGTTGGGTGTAACCGGCGTAGGTGGTGGCGCAGGTGAGCGTCCACTCGCCCGCTCCGGGCAACACGGCGCGCACGCCGCCGGCGGGGAGCGGCGTGAGTTGCACGGCGGGGTCGGCTTCCCAGGCGACTTGCAACTGGTCGAGCGCGATGGGCGCGCTGCCGAGGAAGAAGCCGAGCGGCGTCACGTCGGCGGTGTTGGCCGGGTAGGGCAGGACGAGGTCGGCAGGGAGCGACGCGGCGGCGCCGAGGCGGCGCGCGCGTTGGTCCTGGAACAACGAGAAGGGCGCGAGGGTGTCGCCCTGGCCGGCGCCTTCGAGGTGGTCGAGCGGGCCGTGCTTGGACGGCGTGGTGTTGAGGATGTCGACGTTGGTGCGGTTGCCGCGGGTGCCGATGACGTAGCCGTAGCGGGCCTGTTCGCTTTTCACGACGGCTTGGGTCGAGGTGCCGGTGCCGGCGGTGTTCCAGAAGACGGAGTGCGCGGCCGAGATGCCGTG
>JAMPXH010000071.1 GCA_023701285.1 Candidatus Didemnitutus sp. | reverse complement strand
CGTGCTGCGTGCTGCGTGCTGCGTGCTGCGTGCTGCGTGCTGCGTGCTGCGTGCTGCGTGCTGCGTGCTGCGTGCTGCGTGCTGCGTGCTGCGTGCTGCGTGCTGCGTGCTGCGTGCTGCGTGCTGAACAGCGCGCGCCGCGTGGTGCGTTTCCGGCGCGAAGGCAACGCGCGTTTTCTTGGACAGACATTTCGGTGGAAACGCGGCTGCGGCCGGATTAGCTGACGGGCGTGAACAGCGGGCAGCAGGAGTTTTTTCAGTTGAACCCAGGCGTGGCGACCGAGCCGGCGCCGGAGATCGTCTATGTGCGCAGCGCGCAGGCAAAGCGCTACCGGCTGACCTTGCGGCGCGACGGTGTGGCGGTGGCGACGATCCCGTTGCGCGGCACAGAGCGCGAGGCGGTCCGTTTCGTCGAGCAGCATCGCGAATGGCTGGAGCGCGCGCGGGAGCGGCAGGCGAGCCGGCCGCGCGCGGCGGAGGTGTGGACGATCGGCACGCATGTGCTCTGGCGCGGCGGCATGCACGCGATCCGCCTCGCTTCGACGGGCGAGCGTCCGCAGGTGAGCGTGGCGGCCGATGTGTTCCGCGTGGCGTCGTTCGAGGGCGACCTGCGCGCCACGCTCGAGGCGCATTTCGCGCGGCGGGCGCGGATCGAATTGCCCGCGCGCACCTGGGAACTCGCGGCGGAGACCGGCGTCGACCTGAAGAGCGTCACGGTGCGCAACCAGCGCGCGCGCTGGGGCTCGTGTTCCGCGGGCGGCTCGATCTCGCTCAACTGGCGCCTCGTGCAGACGCCCGACAGCGTGCGCGACTACATCATCTACCACGAGCTGATGCATCTGCGGGAGATGAACCACAGCGACCGTTTCTGGTCGCGCGTGCAGGAGGTCTGCCCGTGGTGGCGCGACGCCGAGCGCTGGCTCAAGCGCAACGGCGGTCTGCTCGGGCTCTGAGCGGAATCATGCCGTTGGACGCGATTCCCGACTGATGAGCTCCTGACCATGGGGTGGTCGCCGCTGTCCCAGCGGCGACAGGCATCGGTAGGGACACCGATGCCCACCACCTGCATGATCCCGGCTGAGGGGATGCCGTAGCCGCGCCGCCAGCTTGGCGCCGGGGCACCGCTTCCGGTGTCCGCCTCAGCGGATCTCGAGCAGCTCGACCTCGAACACCAGCGACGCGCGCGGCGGGATCGGGCCCTTGCCGTTGGCGCCGTAGGCCAGCCACCACGGGATGATGAGCGTGCGGCGTTCGCCGCGCTTCATGGTGAGGAAGGCCTCGTCCCAGCCCTTGATGACCGCGCCGGTGCCGACGCGGAAGGTGAACGGCTCGTTGCGGTCGTAGCTGCTGTCGAATTTGCGGCCGTCGAGGAAGGTGCCGTGGTAATGCGCGACCACTTGCGCGCCCGACGACGGCGGCGAGCCCTCGCCGGCCCGGCGCACGATGAAGCGCAGGCCGGAAGGCGCGACGGTGGCGTCGGCGAACTTCTGCTGGATCAGCGTCAGCTCCTCGGGCGCGAGACGGTCGGCCTCCTGCTGGGCGCGGGTGTATTTGTTGGCGGGCTCGCCGGGATTCTTCAGGCGGAAGATCCCGCTCCGCGCCTGGAACGCGATGAACAACAGCACGCCGCCGAGGATGAAGATGATGCCGAATTTGCGCATGGAAGAGAAAGCCAGTGCATCCAAAGCCCGGGGAAAGGAAAGGGCGTTCTGCGGGGTATTCGGGGGCATAATTGCAAAAAAACGCCGTTCTCATGGTTGCCGCGGAAGCCCTTTTGACCTTGGGCGGGCTTGCGTGGATGGCTACGCAGGCAGGATGCAGAATTTCAAACTCCCGCAGCGTCTCGTCGCCGAGGCCGTGCGCGGCGACGCCATTGAACAACGTTTCAAGATCGCCCGGAACGAGTTCGGCCCGGAGTGCATCTACCGCATCCACGATCCTTCCGACGACAGCACCTGGGGCTTCGTCGCCGTCGACAATCTCGTCCGCGGCCGCGGTCTCGGCGGTCTCCGCCTCGCGCCCGACATCAACGTCGACGAGGTCTACGGTCTCGCCGCCGCCATGACGATGAAGAGCGCCGCGGCCATGCTCCCGCTCGGCGGCGCCAAGAGCGGCCTCCGCGTCGAGCCCCGCTACTTTGCCGACAAGCCCGCGGAGAAGCGCGCCCTCATCAGCCTCTTCGCCGAGGCGCTCTGGGAGATTCCGGAATACATCCCGGGCCCCGACATGGGCACGAGCGAGACGGACATGCAGACGATCTACGAGGTGTTCGCGCAGAAGAACGGCGCGGCGCACCACGGTCGCGGCGGCGTCGGCCGCCCGCCGCAGCAGGGCGGCTTCCCGCTCGACGAGTGGGCGCTCACCGCGCACGGCCTCGTCGCCGCGGCGGTCGCCACGGAGAAGCACCTCCCGGATTTCCGCATCAAGGATTCCGGCGTCGTCATCCAGGGCTTCGGCAACGTCGGCGCCCCGGTGGCCGAGAAGCTCGCCGCGCTCGGCGCCCGCATCATCGGCGCCTCCGACATCAATGCCGGCCTCTACAACCCCGCCGGCCTCGACGTCGGCCAACTCCTCGCCATCCGCCGCGGCAAGGACGGTCTCGCCGCCTACGATGGCCCCGTGAAACACCGCTTCGACGGCGAGCACCTCGACCGCATGATGGAGATGCCGTGCACGATCCTCGTGCCCGCCGCGCGCCCGCACGCCATCCACCCGGACAACGCCCCGCACATCCACACGCGCATCGTGCTCCAGGGTGCGAACAACCCGGCCGACCTCGTCAGCGAATACTTCCTCCAGCACCGCCGCGGCATCATCAGCCTCACGGACTTCATCGTGAACTCCGGCGGCGTCACCGCCGCGTTCATCGAGGCCAAGGCCGACGTCGACGCCGATTTCCGCGCCCGCGTGATGGCCGCCGATGGCACGGGCCGCACCTTCATCGAAAACGTCGTCACGCGCATCGTCACCGAGAACATCGACGAGATGTTCGCCCGCCGTGCGACGCACCGGGCCAAGGACATCACGTGGCGCGAGATCGCCAACGAAATGGCCCGCGACCGCCTGCGCCCCGGCGCCGACGGCAAGCTCAAGATTCTGCCCGAGCTGCTCTGAGAATAATTTCCACCGGCGGCGCGGCCTGCGTCGCTCCGCCGGTCGAAGACACACCGCCGTTGCTTTCGGCATTCCCCCCAAGACCCGCGCTCTCCGGAGCGCGGGTTTTTTCGCCCGCGCGCCGGGCGGCGACAGGAGACTGCAGCTTAACTGGACCGGCACATCGCGGCCCGGATCGCCTTACTCGACGTAATCGTCCTCGTCCTCGTAAGGCATGCGTAACAAGGCGAAGGCCTCCTCGGGCGACAGCTTTTGTTTCAGGAGCGCCAGCGCGCGGCTGAGCACGGGGTCGCGCCGCTGGGCGAAATCCTCCGCCCGGGGCAGCAGCAGGTAATCCGGCGTCACGCCCACGCCGTCGAGCTTCGAGCCGTCGGCCAGCACGACCTCGCCGTGGGGGACAACCAGCCCGGCGACGTTGAAATTGAACGCCGCGCCACGAGCGGCGCCGTAGACGATTTGCTCCAGCACGCGTCCGCGCGTGCGGTCTCCCATGATGACGGCGCGCTGCTTTTGCTGCAGCACGCGGGCAATCAGTTCCGCGTAGAAACTCGTGCGCTCGTCGACCAGCGCGACGACCGTGCCCGTGAGCGCCTGGGCGCTGCCGCTCACCTTGATCTTCTCGTCGGGATGGCCGCGGCCGCGTTCGATGCGCCCGGCCTCGAAGCCCTGGGTGAAGAGCGCGTCGAGCAGCAGCTCCGCATGCTCGTGGTCGTAGCAGGCGATGCCGCGCAGATCGAGGATGAGCGACTGCGCACCGCGGATCTCGGCCAGGCCCGCCTTGATGGCAGGGAGATCCGCCTCGAGCGCCAGCGCGCGCCAGACGGCGACGTCGCCGAAACGCCGGACGAATTTGCCGCCGGATTGCACATCCTGCCAGCGCTGCCAGTCCGATGCGGTCGGCACCCGGCGCAGCAAGACGATGTGGCCCCGGGTCTCCTGATGCAGCTTCCGCGACGTGCGCACGGTGGAGGCGAGGCTCAGTTCGCGCGGCTCCTCCCCGGGCGATTGCACCACGAGATGCAGGCCGCCGCGCGGCGAGACCCAGTGGAAAAGATAATCCACGGCGAACGCCGTGTCGCGCTGCAGGGCGATGCCTTCGACGGCCAGCAGCTTGTCGCCCAGTTTCAGGCCCTGGCGGGCCGCATCGCTCTCGCGGTCGACCCGCACGATGTAGGCCTCCTGTCCGACGATGCGGAAATTCCAGCCGTAATCCACGCGGCCCGCTCGCGGCGGCGGCAGGAAGTAGATGCGCGGGTCGAGCGTCTGCAGCGTGGACGCGATCAGCATGAACCCGGCGCTGTAGGACTCGACCTGCCGCAACTGCGCGTCGGCCTCCCGGCAACGCTGCACGAAGTCGGCGTTGAACCGATCCTTCGGCAGGTAGTCGTCGCGCAGCATTTCGCGCGCGTCGTCCAGCATGGTGCGGAGGGTCTCGATCTCGCCGCGGTCGAGGCGCGGCGCAGGCGGCTCGGCGGCGGAGACGAGGGCGTAGCCCAGCGCGATGAATGTCAGAAGCGGGAGAAGCCAGGATCTCGACATGGGCAAAAGTCCGGGTGGGCGGGTCACTTTCTGCCGAGCAGTTCCAGCGCCGCGGCGGTCATCGCCGTGATGCTGGCCTTCAGCGTCGGCTCGGGCACGGGCGCCCAGAAGTTCGAGTGGTTCGACGGGACGAGCTTTCCCGCGCGCCGGCCCGCGGCGAGTTGCTCCGGGTCGGTGCCGCCGATCCAGAAAATGCTGATGGGGACGCGGTGCGTCGTGCGGCCGTATTGCGAGAAATCCTCGCCGTAGGTCGCGGGTTCGACCGTGCCGAGCTGGTTCGCGGGAAACCAGTGCGCGAAGGTTGCGGCGAGGCGGCGCGTGAGCGCGGGGTCGTTGTAGGTGAGCGGCGTGCGTTCCTCGGCGACGGTGACGACGGGCAGGAGGTCGTCGGGCAGGCCGGCGGCGCGCGCGGTGTGCTCGGCGATGCGCTTGATCGAGGCGATGAGGTGGTTCGCGACTTCCTCGTCGTAACTGCGCAGCGTGAGTTCGAGGCGCGCCTCGGCGGGGATGATGTTGCGCTTCGTGCCGGCGTGGAGCGCGCCGATGGTGACGACGGCGGGCGTGCCGGGCTTGAGCTCGCGCGCGACGATGGTCTGGAGCGCGAGCACGATCTGCGCGGAGAGCACCACCGGATCGCGCGTCGAGTGCGGGCGCGCGCCGTGGCCGCCGATGCCGCGGACGACGATGTCGACCGAGTCGACGTTGGCGTAGCTCGGGCCCTCGAGCGTGGCGACGAAGCCCGCGGGCAGATCGCCGCCGACGTGGAGCGCGATGACGTGGTCGGGCGTGGGGAACTTCGTGAAGAGCCCGTCGCCGAGCATGGCGCGGGCGCCGGCGCCGATCTCCTCGGCGGGTTGCGCGACGAGCACGAGCGTGCCGCTCCAATGTGCCCGCGCGGCGAGGAGCGTGCGCGCCGTGCCGATGAGGCCGGTGACGTGGGCGTCGTGCGCGCAGGCGTGCATGGCGGGCTGGTCCTTGCCGGCGATGTCCTTCACCACGGCGCGGCTGGCGTAGGGCAGGCCGGTGTCCTCCTTCACGGGCAGCGCGTCCATGTCGGCGCGGATGAGGAGCGTCGGGCCGGCACCGTTCTCCAGCACGGCGACGACGCCGGTGTGGCCGACTTTTTCGGTGACGGTGAAGCCGAGCCGGCGCAACTCCGCGGCTACGATGCCGGCGGTGCGCGTTTCCATGAACGACAGTTCGGGATTGGCGTGGAGGTCGCGGTAGATCGCCTCGAGCGAGGGGTATTCGGCGGCGACGGTGCGCTCGACGAGCTCGCGCGCCGGATGGGCGGAGAGCGCGGCGGCGGCGAGCGGGAGCAGGAGCGCGAGGCGGAGTTTCATGGGGCGGGCGGCGGTTCAGTGCTTCGGTTCGTAGAGGAGGATCAGGGCGTCGACGACCTCGTCGACGGTGAGCTTGAGGCGTTGGGCGTCGCTGACGGTGCGGCCCGCAGCGACGGCCTCGGCGGCGAAGGCGGTGGCTCGCGCCTGCGCGGCGGTGAAGAACTCCTGCTTGCGGCGCATGAGGCCGTCGTTGGCGAGGAACTCCTCGCGCGAGCCCGCGCGGCCCATGAAGGCCGGCAGCAGCGGCTCGCCGATCCAGAGCATCCACTGGTCGAGGTCGGCGTAATAGCTCACGAGCACGTCGTCGACGGCGACGCCGAGCTGCTCCGCCAGCTCGCGGTGGGCGGCGCCGATCGACTGGCCGGGGCGGAAGGGTTGGAACTCCCGGAAGACGCGCGCGTAGATGCGGCGGCCGGTGAAGCGCTCGAAGTTGGCCAGCTTGAAGTTGAAATTCTTCGCGCGCGGCACGTCTTGCGGCAGCAGGCGGTCGGCGTCGTCGAAGTGCGCCGCGATGCCCGGCTCGGGAGCGAACGCGTAGGGTTTGGCCGCGGCCAAGCGGGCCGCGAAGGCGGCTTCGCTCGCGTCGAAGGCTCGCGCCGACTCGCCGACGCGGAGGATCTTGATCGCGAAGGATTCGTTCTGCGCGATGCGTGGCAGCAGCTCCGCGCCGCGCACGACACGGCCGAAGACACTGTGCAGGTAGTTCAGCCGGCCGGTGTCGCGCAGCGTGATGAAGAACTCGCTGCTGTTCGTATCCGGTCCGCTGTTGGCCATCGAGAGCACGCCGGCGCCGTCGTGGTGCAGGCCCGGGGCGATTTCGTCGGGGAAAGGCAGCGGGTGGCCGGCGGCGCCCTGCTCGTCGGTCATGCTGCCCTGCGGGTCGGCGGCGGCGCTGCGCACGGGGTCGCCGCTTTGCAGGACGAAGTCAGGCACCACGCGATACCATTTCAGGCCGGTGAAAAAGGGCTGGCCGTCGCGCGGCGCCAGCGTGCCCTCCGCGCGGCCGACGAACGAGGCGACGGTCAGGGGCGTCTTCTCGTAATAAAGCTCGGCCACGAACGCGCCATGCGGCGTGGTGAACTCGGCGTAGAGCCCCGGGGGCAGGTTTTCCTCGGTGGCGGACAACGTCGCGGTGAACGCGAGCAACAAAAAGGCAAGGCGTCGCATGGGAACAGGGGTAAGCCGCGCACTATGCCGGCCGCCACGCCTTTGGCCAGCGCGCAGTCCGCGCGCGGCGGCGCCGTGCCGCGGCGTGAAGGGTGGAGGCTGGCGCGTGCGCGCCGCGCGGGAGTAATCCTACGCCCATCATTTTGTTGGCGCAGCCGGCGCGGACGTGCAATTTGCGCCCTATGTTGCCCCTCCGTCGCCTCCTCGCGTTGTTGTCCGTGCTCGTTTTCCCCGCGCTGCTGTCGGCGCAAGCGGCCAAGCCGCTCGACTATTACCTGCCGGCTGGCACGGCCTACGACCCGAAGGTGCCGACGCCGGAGCAGTTCTTCGGCTTCCAGATCGGCGAGTGGCACCTGCGCAGCGACCAGATCGACGCCTACCTGCGCGCCGTCGCCGCCGCCGCGCCCGACCGCGTGAAGTTCGAGGTCGTCGGCCACACGCACGAGCGCAAGCCGCTCGCGCTCGTGACCATCACCGCGCGCGACAACCACGCGCGCCTCGAGGAGATCCGCACGCAGCACCTCGCGCTGCTCGATCCGGCGAAGAGCGCCGCGCTCGACGTGCGCGGCATGCCCGTGATCGTGGCGATGGGCTACAGCATCCACGGCAACGAGCCCAGCGGCGTGAACGCCGTGCCGCTCGTCGTCTATCACCTCGCCGCCGCGCAGGGCCCCGCCATCGAGGAGACGCTGCGGCAGGCCGTCATCCTCGTGGAGCCGCTGCGCAATCCCGACGGCAGCGACCGCGCCGCGCAGTGGTTCAACCAGCACCGCTCCCTCACCGCACTCTCCGCCGACCCCGCCGACCGCGAGCACAACGAGGCCTGGCCGCGCGGACGCTACAACCATTACTGGTTCGACCCGAACCGCGACTGGCTGCCGCTCGTGCACCCCGAGGCGCAGGCGCGCGCGGAGCTGTTCCACCGCTGGCGCCCGAACGTGCTCACCGACCACCACGAGATGGGCACGAACAGCACCTACTTCTTCCAGCCCGGCGTGCCGTCGCGCAACAACCCCAGCTCGCCCAAGCAGGTCTTCGAGCTCACGCAGAAGATCGCGGCGTTCCACCAGCGCGCCCTCGATGGCAAGGGCGTGTTCTACTACAGCGAGCAGGGCTTCGACGATTTCTACCCCGGCAAAGGCTCCACGTATCCCGACCTGCACGGCACCGTCGGCATCCTCTTCGAGCAGGCCAGCTCCCGCGGCCACGCGCAGGAGAGCGACAACGGCCTCGTCGAGTTCTCGTTCACGATCCGCAACCAGGTGCTGACCTCGTTCAGCACGCTCGAGGCCGCGCTCGCGCTGCGCACCGAGCTGCTCACGCTCCAGAAAAACTATCCGCGCGACACCGCCGAACTCGCCCGCGCCAGCCAGGTGAAGGCGTATGTCTTCGGCGACGACGGCGATCCCGCGCGCGCGTGGGCGTTGCTCGACTTGCTCGCGAAGCACCGCGTCGAGGTGCGTCCGCTCACCGAGCCCGTGCAGGCCGACGGCCGCACCTTCGCTCCCGGCGCGGCGTGGGTCGTGCCGGTCGAGCAGGCGCAGTTCCGCCTCGTCAACGAGATGTTCGTCCGCCGCACGCAGTTTGAGGACAATGTGTTCTACGACGTCTCCGCCTGGACGCTCCCGCTCGCCTACAACCTGCCTTACGCGGAGCTCGTCCGCGTGCCCGCGACCGGCGGCGCGCTCGCCGCCCCGGCGTTCCCCGCCGGCAAACTCGTGGGCGGCCACAGCGACTACGCCTATCTCTTCAACTGGAACGGCTACTTCGCCCCGCGTGCGCTGCAGCGCCTGCATGCGGCCGGCATCTTCGTGAAGGGCCTCACGAGCCCGCTGACCGCCGTCGCCGCCGACGGCACGCGCGCGAGCTTCGGGCCCGGCGCCGTGCTCGTGCCCGTCGGCATGCAGCCCGGGAAGGCCGCGCTCATCCGCTCCGTCATCGACACCATCGTGCGCGAGGATGCGGTGACGGTCCATGGTTGCGGCACCGGTCTCACGCCGCAGGGCGTCGATTTCGGCAGCGCGTCCTTCGTGCCGCTTGCGCCCGTGCGCGTGGCGTTGCTGGTCGGCGACGGCGTCGATCCGCACGATGTCGGCGCGGCGTGGCACGTGCTCGACCAACGCGTCGGCCTCGCGCCCACGCTGCTCGACGTTGCCCACACCGGCCGCGCCCGCCTCGACCGTTACAACGTCATCGTGCTCGCCGACGGCCGCTACGACGATCTCGGCGAGACTTTCGTGACGAACCTCAAGCGCTGGGTGCGCGACGGCGGCACGCTCGTGACGATGGGCCGCGCCGCGCAGTGGGCCGCGCGCAAGGAACTCGCGCCGCTCGAGTTCGTCGGGCGCAACGCCCCCGAGCCGGCCGCCGCCACCGCGGGCCGCGCCCGCGCCACGCCGGTCGCTGCGACCGAGGAGTCCTCGCCCACGCCGCGCCGTCATCCCTACGGCAGCGCGTCCGATCGCGAGGCGTTGCGTCTCGTCGCCGGCGCTGTCTTCGCCGCGTCGATCGATCCCACGCATCCGCTCGGCTACGGGTTCACGGACGAACGTCTCTCGCTCCTGCGCAAGAACACGATCCTCCTGAAGCCGGCCAAGTCGCCCTATGAGACGCCCGCCGTCTACACGGCCAAGCCGCTGCAGGCCGGGTTCGCCTCCGAGGCCAACCAGCAGGCGATCGCGCACACGGCGGCGGTCGTCGCCCTCGCCACCGGTCGCGGTGCGGTCGTGGCGATGCCCGACGACCCGAACTTCCGCGGCTTCTGGTATGGCGGCAACCGCGTGTTCTTCAACGCGCTGTTCTACGGCCGCGCCATCCGCGCCGTGCGCGCCGGCGACGACTTCGACGAGGACGACGCCAACTGAGCCTCCCGCCGACGCCGGGATGCCGGCGAGGGTGGGATGCGCCGCCGGCACCGGTGATAATCTTGGGCGGAGGCGACTTTCCCGATGTCACGGAAAAGTCGCCTCGCGCAAGCCGTTCCACGCCAAGGAATGCACAGCGTTTAGCCAATTGCGCACAACCGTTGACTCAGTTGGAGATTGAGCGGGCAGGGCACGTGCTTTCTATTCGCGACTCCTAGTCTCCTCTTGAGCACATCAGCACCAGTCACCAACCACGCATGAAAGAGCGCATCGGAATCGTCACGGGCGGCGGGGATTGCCCCGGCCTCAACGCCGTCATCTACGCCGTCGTCAAGGCCGCGGACCGTCGCGGCTGGGAAACGCTCGGCATCTACGGCGGGTTCGACGGGCTTTTGTCGCCCGTGCAGGCCCGCCCCATGAATTACCAGGAGATGGACGGTCTGCTCTATCTCGGCGGCACCGTGCTCGGCACGTCCAACAAGGGACGGTTCGTCGCCAAGGCCGGTCACGGCGAGAAGCGCGAGATCGATCCCGCCGTGCTCGCCGAGGCGAAGCGCAACTTCGATGCGCTCGGCCTGCGCGCCCTCGTGGTCGTCGGCGGCGACGGCTCGCTCTCCATCGGCCTCCAGTGCATGGGCGCCGGCATCCCGATCGTCGGCGTGCCGAAGACCATCGACAACGACATCGACGGCACGAGCCAGACCTTCGGCTTCGATTCCGCCGTCTCGTTCGCCACCGATGCGATCGACCGCCTCCGCACGCACGCCCAGAGCCACAACCGCGTGATGGTCGTCGAGATGATGGGCCGCTATGCCGGTTGGATCGCCGCCCACTCCGGCATCGCCGGCGGCGCGAGCGTCGTGCTCATCCCCGAGATCGAATTCACCTACGAGAGCATCGTCCGCAAGATCGTCGAGCGCGAGGCCGAGGGTAAGCACTTCACGATGGTCGTCGTCGCCGAGGGCGCGCGCCTGAAGGGCGGCGACTTCGTCACCCACAGCGGCCCGGCCGAGACCAACCGCGAGGCCCGTCTCGGCGGCATCAGCGCCGTCGTGGCCGATGAGATCCAGCGCCGCACCGGCAAGGAAGTGCGCAACTGCGTGCTCGGTCACCTCCAGCGCGGCGGCGTGCCCACCACGCTCGACCGCCTCCTCTGCACGCGTTTCGGCGCCAGCGCCGTCCGCTTCATCGACGAAGGCAAATACGGCCAGATGGTCGCGCTCCGCGAGCCCGACATCATCGACATCCCGATCTCCGATGCGGTGGGCAAGCTGCGCACCGTGCCGCCGGACAGCGACCTGATCCGCACCGGCCGCGCCCTCGGCATGTGCTGGGGCGACTGAGCCCGGTGGAAATGCGGCCACTGCGGAGGAAGGCGGGACCAACGCCTCCTCCGGTCAGTCCAACCCAGTCGAATCCAAGCCCGGCGGCGGAGCCAAAATCTCCCCCGGGCTTGCCAACGTCCCCGGCGAACGCCTTAAGCGCAGGGATGCCCGCCACCCCCCGGCAGCTGAATTGGCGCATGATCCTCGGCGTCTGGACCGCCGTGGGCGTGCTGCTGTCGATCCAGACCTACATCAGTATCTCGCGCGTGCCGGAAACCCTGGAGGGGCACGGCCTGCTCTGGGTCGCGCAGATGTATCGCGCCTGGCTGTGGGCTGCGCTCACGCCCTTCATCTTCGCCCTGCGGCGCGACATCCAGCGCCGGAACCCCGGCCGGCTGGCGGCCTTCGGCCTGCACCTGCTCGCGGCCCTGGCTTTGCTCGCGTGGTGCAACATCGTCCGGATGTGGATGCTGAACGTCACCTACGGGTGGTTCCGCCTCGAGGATTACGGGATGGATGCGGTCCTCAACATGGTCGGGCGTCGCTCGATCATCGATTTCTACATCTACTGGATCGTGCTCGGTGCGTGTGTGCTGCTCGATCTGGCCAACCAGAAGCGGCAGACCGAACTCCGCGAGGAGCAACTGCACACCCAGCTCGTGCGCGCGGAGCTCGCCGCACTCAAACAGCAGGTTCACCCGCATTTCCTCTTCAACTCCCTCAACGCCATCTCCGCGCTCATGCGCGAGGGCCAGTCCGCCAAGGCCGTGGAGGCCATCGCGCTCCTCTCCACGCTCCTGCGCCAGCTCCTGTCCAACGCCGGCCGCCAGGAAGTCGAGCTGTGGCGCGAGCTGGATTACGCGCAATGCTACCTCGCGGTGGAGAAGATCCGCTTCGAGGAGCGCCTGGAGGTGGATTTCGACGTCGACGAGGACTGCCTCGACGTGCCGGTGCCGACGCTGATCCTCCAGCCCTTGGTGGAGAACGCCGTGAAGCACGGCATCGCCCAGCGCCGCACGCCCGGTCGCGTGCGCATCTCGGCGCGCCGCGCCGGTGCCCGGCTGCATCTGGAGGTGTTCAACGATCCCGCCGAGGGCGGCCGGCGCCCGCGCCCGGCGGACAACCACGGCATCGGTCTGCAGGCCACGCGCGCCCGGCTGGAGCGTGCCTACGGCCCCAACCACCGTCTGAGCTGCGATCTGGAGTCCGCCACCGGCGCCGTCGTCGCCCTCGAGCTGCCCCTGGCCGCCAACCCGCTCCCCGCCGCCACCTGATTGCCATGGAAAAACTCCGCGTCCTGATCGTCGATGACGAGCGCCCCGCCCGGCGCTCGCTCCGCACCCTGCTCGAAGCCGAGCCCGATGTCGCCATCGTCGGCGAGGCCGGCGATGGCGAGGAAGCCTTGCAGCTGATCGAAACCGCGCAGCCGCAGGTCGTGTTCCTCGACATCCAGATGCCCATCCTCACGGGACTGGAGATGCTGCAGCGGTTGCCCGCCGCCCACCGGCCGCACGTGATCTTCATCACCGCCTACGACGAGTATGCGCTCCGCGCCTTCGACCTGCAGGCGGTGGATTACATCGTGAAACCGTTCGGCGACGAGCGCTTCCGCGCCGCCCTCGAGCGCGCGCGCCAGCGCGTGCGCGCCGGCTCGCTGAACTCGGCCGAGCAGGCGCTGCGGGCCTTGCTCGATCACCTGCAGCAGGACCGCGCCGCGGTCGCACCGGCGGCTCCGCGCGCGGCCGGGGTGGATTTCTCGCGCTTGGTGGTGAAGTCTGACGGCCAGCTCCATTTCCTCGCCCAGGCGGATGTCCGCTGGGTGGAAGGGCAGGGGGATTTCGTGAAGATCCACCACAAGGAGCGCGCCCTGCTCGTGCGCATGACCCTCACGAAGATCGAGCAGATGCTCGATCCGGAGCTCTTCGTGCGCATCCACAAGTCCACGATCGTGAACCTCAATCGCGTGCGCCGCGTCGTGCCGATGCAGGCGCGCAGCCACGGCATGGAGCTCGATGACGGCACGGCGCTGCCCATCGGACCGAGTTACCGCGGCGTGCTCGATCGCCTGAAATAGGCCGGCGCGTGGGCGGTGCGCTTGGGGCGATTCGTAGGCAGCGAGCTCGCTCGCGCCGGGGATTGGAAGGCGCGACCAAGGTCGTTGCCTGCGGGGCGGCTCGGAATCACGGGTGGGCGCACAAGCCTCGCGTCTCACCGCGGGAAGACGGTCGGGTTGTCCTGCTTTTTGTCGTGTTTGTCGTGCGGCGTGCAGGGTGGGTCGAGGTCCCGTTGCTGGGCGCGGCGGTCGGTCCTTCTTCTCCCGGTTGCTCCGCTGACCGCGGTGCAAACACCAAACCCATGAAGAACAACAACACGTATACCTCCCGGAAGGCGGGAGCGCCCGCCTTGGCGGCGCTCGTCGCGCTCCTGGCGGCGTCGACCGGCTTCGCCCAAACGGCGGCCGCGCCGGCCGCTGCGACGGCTGAGCAGAATCCCAACGAAACCGTCAAACTCGAGGCCTTCGAGGTCACGGGTTCGCGCATCAAGCGTCTGGACTCCGAGACCGTCAGCCCCGTTGTCGTGCTGCGGACCGAAGACCTGCGCAATGCCGGCTTCACCACCATCGCGGACGCCGTGCGCGCGCTGCCGTTCAACAACGGCCAGGCCCTCACGCCGACCGACTCGGGCACGAGCTTCACGCCCGGCGTCAACTCCTTCAACCTTCGCGGCCTCGGCAACAACAACACGCTGGTGTTGATCAACGGCCGCCGCGCGGTCCCCTATGCCGCCCCCGGCTTCAACGGTTTCCAGACCGTGTTCGACCTCAACAGCATCCCTGAGGCCGCCATCGAGTCCGTCGAAATCCTCAAGGACGGCGGTTCCGCCCTCTACGGCTCCGATGCCGTCGCGGGTGTCGTCAACTTCAAGCTCAAGCGCGACTATCAAGGCGTGTTCGTGAGCGCTGAAGCCGGCGATTACTTCGAAACCGGCGCGCTCCTCAAGAAGGCCGCCGTCGTCACCGGCGCCACCAGCGCCAGCGGCCAGACGAGCATCTTCGTCGCCGCCAACTGGGCCGAGCAGGACGCCGTCTACGCGCGCGACATCGACTACGCGATGAACGCCGACAAGACCGACCGCGCCGCCGGTGCCAATCCCTACTACTACATCAGCGGCATCAACACCGCCGCGGGTTACAACAACCTGCAGGACTACCTCGACGACGCCGGCTTCACCAACGACCCGATCGCCGACGGCTGGTTCGACAACCGCTCCAGCTTCGGTTTCCCGGGTCGCGTCAACGTGGGCGGTGGCAACGTCACCTACACCACCCCGACGAACACCCCGACCGTCGGCGGCGCCACGCCCGGCACCAACTGGTATAACTACCAGAGCTCGGCCGGCCTGTTCCCGTCCTACCGCAACTACTCGCTCTTCACCTCCGCGAAGCACGAGTTCTCCGAAAACCTCTACGGTTTCCTCGAGGTCTCGTTCACCCGCACCCAGGCCCAGAGCGATGCCGCTCCCACGCCCGCCAGCCTCGCCTCCGAGCAGGGCCTGAGCGCCGGCTCGACGATGACGATCCCGTCCTACAACGCCTACAATCCCTGGGGCGTCGACATCACCTCCGGCAGCCGCCGCTTGGTCGAACTCGGGCCGCGCATCAACGACGTCACCTCCGACACCCCGCGCCTCCTCGCCGGTCTCGGTGGCAAGCTGCCCCTCGACGGCATGTTCAAGGACTGGAGCTGGGAAGCCGGCGCCATGTATTCCAAGAACACGGTCACCAACCTGAACCGCAATTCCGTCGCGGACTACGGCCTGCAGCAGGCCCTCAACGGTCTCACCCGCCAGGGTGACGGCAGCCTCAAGTGGAACCCGGCCACCCCGCAGAACCAGCGCGTCTACTTCAACTGGTTCGGTCTGAACGAACAGGCCTTCGCGGACTTCCTCGCCATCGAGAATCCGACCACCTCGTCGCTCCAATACAACAGCTACGACTTCAACGCCAGCGGCACCGTGGGCGAACTGCCCGCCGGCCCGATCGGCGTCTCCATCGGCGCCGAAATCCGCAAGGAGAAGCTCGCCGACGTCCAGACCGACCTGAACGCCACCAGCAACATCGTCGGCGGTTCCGCCGGCACCAGCTCCTTCGGCAGCCGCGACGTCACGTCGATCTTCGCCGAAGTCAGCGTTCCCGTCACCAGCTGGTTCGAGTTCCAGGTCGCCGGTCGCTATGAAGACTACAGCGACGAAGGCTTCAAGGACGAGGCCCGCCCGAAGGTCGGCTTCAAGCTCCGCCCGCTCGACTGGCTGATCATCCGCGGTTCCTACTCGGAGTCGTTCAAGGCGCCTGACCTCGCCTACCTCTACACGGGTTCGACGACCACGTTCACCTCGAACCAATACCTCGATCCCGTCACGGGCTCGAACGACCAGATCCAGATCCGCGTGGCCGGCAACCCGGACCTCCAGCCGGAGACGACCGACACCTACTACGCCGGCATCGCGATCGAGCCGCAGCGCGGTCTCCTCCGCGGCTTCAGCGCCTCGGTGGACTTCGTCAACTTCAAGCAGACCAACCTGCTCGCCCAGCTGACGGACTTCTACACCTACTCGGACTTCCTCACCCGCGCCGCCGCCGGCGACCCGCTCTTCGCCTCCAAGGTCGTGCGCGCGGCCGGCACCAACCAGCTCCTCTACATCGCCGACGACTACAGCAACATCTCGACGGCCGAGTATAAGGGCGTGGACTTCGAGCTCTCCTACCGCTGGAAGACCCAGACCCTGGGCCGCTTCTACGTCGCCCTCTCGGGCACCTACGTCAATTCCTACCGGATCGACGGCGGTGACATCGCGGGCAGCAGCCTCACGCCGCGCCTGAACGGCAACCTCGCCTTCAACTGGAGCTACAGCGACTGGCAGTGGAATCTGTTCGGCGTCTATCGCGGCGAGCGCGATGGCAGCTACGGCCTCGGCTACTTCACCGACCCGGACATCGACAACCTCTCCATCCGCTACACGCTGAAGGAGCAATACACCGTCAACACCTCGGTCTCCTACCGCGGCTTTGCCGGCACGACGGTCACCGTGGGCATCAACAACGTGCTCAACGACAATCCCCCGATCGATCCGTTCGAGGGCTCCGGCACGACCCCCGGCCTGAACGATCCGTATCCGTCCTTCTGGTTCGTGCGCCTCGAGCGCCAGTTCTAAGGCACGGTCCGATCCGTCCGCTTCCATTCCAGAGCGCCCCTTCCGCGGGGCGCTCTTTTTTTTGCGCCGGTGCGTTCCGGCGTCGACGCCCGGACGGTCGCGCCTACAGTGCGTCGGTCCGCGCCCGCCTCCTCTCCCATGAAAGAAATCATCCGCAACGTCCTCGCCGCGCTCGCCGGCGCCTTCACCGGCCTGGCCGTCATGATCGCCTCGCAGATCCTGTCGGCGCAGATCCACCCGCTCCCCGCCGGCGTCGATCCGAAGGACAAGGTCGCCATGGGCGAGTTCATCAGCCAGGCGCCGCTCGCCGCGCTGCTCATCGTGCTGGCCGGTTACTTCGTGGGCGTGACTGCCGCCGCGTGGGTGGCCGGACGTGTCTCCTACCGCGGCCAATCCCGCCAAGCCATCATGGTCGGCGGCCTCTTCTTCGTCGCGAGCCTCATGAACCTCACCAGCTTCCCGCATCCGGCGTGGTTCTGGGCGGCCAACCTCGCCGCCGTCGTCGCGGGCACGTGGCTCGGCATCAAGTTGCTGCCCGCGCGCCAGGAGCCTGCCGCCTGACCCGCCTCACGCGCCGGCTCGTGGCTCTCCCGCCGCCGGCAGCCGCAGGCAGCGAGCTCGCTCGTGCCGTTGCGTCGCGCGGTGAAAGGGAGCGGCGCTCGTCCCGAGCGCCACGTCCGGGATGGTCATTGGTCATCGTGACAACGTCCGCTACCGGATGAACGGCGATCGTCCTTGGCCACGGCTCAGCCGGGATCGTGCAGGAGGTGGGCGTCGGTGTCCCGACCGACGCCTGTCGCCGCTGGGACAGCGGCGACCAGCCCATTGTCAGGAGTTCATCAGTCGGGAATCGCGTCCAACTGCATGAGTGCGGCTCAGGCCTGGATCAAGCCGCGCCGGATGGCGTAGCGCACGAGGTCGGTCTGCGTCTGGAGGTTCAGCTTGCGCATGAGGTTGGCGCGGTGCGTCTCGGCGGTGCGGGCGCTGATGAAGAGTTTCTCCGCGATCTCGGTCGCGCCGAGGCCTTCGGCGGCGAGTTGCAGGACCTCGCGCTCGCGGGGCGAGAGCGTGTTGTAGGGATCGCTCGTGTCGGGCGTCTTCACCGCCAGCGCCGTGATGGCCCACTCGGTGAGCGGCGCGCTGAGGAAACGGCGGCCGGCGAGCACCTCCTGCGTGGCGCGCACGATCTCGTCGGACTCGGAACCCTTCAGGATGTAGGCCGAGGCGCCGCTGCGCAGGGCCTCGATCACGTAGGGTTCGTCGTTGTGCATCGAGAGCACGAGCACCTTCGTGGCCGGGCTGCAGATGCGGATCTGCCGCAGGGCCTCGAGGCCGTGCAGGCGGGGCAGGGAAAGGTCGAGGAAGAGCAGGTGGGGCTTCAGCTTCTCCACCGTCTGCACGGCGGAGAGGCCATCGGCGACCTCCGCGACAATGGTGAAGCGTCCGTCCGCCTGCAGCACGCTGCGCACGCCGCGACGGACAATCTCGTGATCATCGGCCAGCACTACGGTCGTCATTACGGGAAGGGTGGGGTGGTGCCTTCGGCGGGCAGCGGGAACTCGGCCTGGATGCGCGTGCCTTCGCCAGGCCGCGAGTAGATCTCCAGGCGTCCGCCGGCAAGGTTCACGCGCTCGCGCAGGCCGGCGAGGCCGAGCGAATCGGTGCGGGCGAGCACGGAAGTGAGGTCGAAGCCGACGCCGCGGTCGGCGATCTCGACGAAGAGCAGCTTGTCGCCGGTGGTGACGGTCACGCTGACGAGCTTGGCCTGCGCGTGGCGGGCGGCGTTGGTCAGCGCCTCCTGCACGATGCGGTAGGCGACGGTCTCAAGCTCGCCGGGCAGGCGCTCCGGCGGCAGGGAGACATCGAGCGCCACGTCGATGCCGGTCTGCTTGGTGAATTGGCGGGCGTGCCACTCGAGCGCGGGTTGGAGGCCGAGGTCGTCGAGCACGCGGGGGCGGTATTGCTGCGTGAGCGTGCGCACATGCTCGAGCAGGTTGCTGGCGGTGGCGCGGGCCTCCTCGATCTCGCGGCGGAGCGGGGTGTCGCCGGCGCTGCGCTGCGCGGCTTCGAGCTGGAGCTTGAGGCCGGTGAGGAGTTGGCCGACCTCGTCGTGCAACTCGCGGGCGATGGCGCGGCGCTCGTCCTCCTGGATGCGGAGCAGGCGCAGGGAGAGTGCCTGCAGCTCGCGCGTGCGGGTGATGACCTGGGCTTCGAGGGAGCGGTTGAGCGTCTCGAGTTCGTGCGTGAGCTTGGTGTTCTGGCGTTCGACGGAGGCGCGGCGCAGCGCGCTGTTGAGGGAGAAGACCAGCTCGGTGAGGTAGTCGGGCTTCTGGAGGATGAAGTCCTGCGCGCCGAGCTTGAAGGCGGCCACGGCGGTCTCGCCGTCGCTGCGCGAGGAGACGAGCAGCACGGGCACGCCGGCGGATTGGGAATGCACGCGGCGCAACACCTCGAGCGGCTTGGAGCCGGGCGGGTTCGGGCCGATCAATACCGCGTCGGCGCCTGCGCCGGTGGTGAGGAAACGGTCCAGCTCGGCCTGCGTGGCGGCGAGACTGACTTCGAACTGCGGGGCGTGGCTGGCGCAGAACTCGCGGATGTTCGCGCCGACGGAGCTCGAGCCCTCGATCAGCATCACGTGGTGGCGGCCGGGCAGACTGGCCGTCGCCGGGCGCGCGGGCGCTTCGGCGTGGTGCGCGTGGACGCGCTTGATGATGTCCACCAGTTGGAGGAACTGCGGCGAGGTCTTGTCCACGCAGTCCGCCGCGCCGGCGCGCAGGGCGCGGACGGCGAGCTCCGTCTGGCCGTGGCCGGTGACCATGACGACGGGCGTGGTGTCGTTGCGCCGCGCCAGTTCGCCGAGGATGTGCAGGCCGTCCGTGTCGGGCAGCACGAGGTCGAGCAGCAGGATGTCGTAGCCGCCGGCGGCCATGCGTTGGAGGCATTCGGTGCCGTTGGGCACGACGTCGAGTTTCCAATCCGGAGCGAAGTGCTCCATGTAGCTGCGGACGATGCCGGCTACGTTGGGATCATCTTCGGCGTAAAGCGCGCGGATCATGGCGGCAGGATGGGTTGGGAGTGGCGGCCCGCAAGTGTATGGTCTGCTTGGATTTCTCGTTCGCCGCCACTGCCAAATTGAGCGACGCGCCGGCATCCCCGGTTGGCCGCAGGGAAACACCCTAGCGCAAATCACGAGGCTGGGTCGCGTAGGGGCACGGATAATCGGAAAACGCGTTTTCGAGGAAGCTGGGTCCATGACAACGACCCGCACCCTCCTCCGCTACGCCGCGCTCACCCTCGCGGTCGTCGCGACTGCCCTCAGCGCCAGCGCGGGCATCAAGAGCCCCCGCCTGTTGACCAAGATCGCCCAGCTCACCCCGGCCCCCGTCATCGTCGAGCGCGGCAACGAGATGCAGCAGGCCGAGGCCGCCGCCGCCCAGCTCGGCGCGACCGCCCTCTGGGGCGTCGGCACCTCGATGGAGCCCCTCTACGCGCCGCAGACCGCCATCGTCGTCAAGGAAGTCGCCTACAATCAGATCAAGAAGGGCATGACCGTCGTCTACCGGAAGGCCAACGGCCGCTATGTCGCCCACAGCGTCATCGGCGAAGACGCCCGCGGCTACATCGTCCAGGGCGTCAACAACGACGAGCCCGACGAGGTCTCCGTCAACGAGAAGAACATCGTCGGCGTCATCGCCGCCGCCTACAGCGCCAACCCCGGCACCTTCCACACCATGATCGCACAGACCGGCAACGTGAACGCGACCGCCGTCGCGATGCGCTGAGCCGCCTGATCCTCCGCCTTACTTTTCATCCGCCAAACACCGCCCATTTTATTTAGGACTGATAGGTCCGTTGTCATAGGAGGCCGCGCAGGGGTGCGCGGCCTCCGCTTTTATAGCCGAATGACTGGCAGGGTAGGCGTAGGGCGGGGTCGCCGAACCCCGCCGTCGGTGCGCTTGGGACAAAAAAAGGCGGGATTCAGCGACCCCGCCCTACATCCGCTGAGCCGGGATCATGCAGGAGGTGGGCGTCGGTGTCCCGACCGACACCTGTCGCCGCTGGGACAGCGGCGATCACCCCATTGCAGGAGCTCATCAATCGGGAATCGCGTCCAACTGCATGAGTCCGGCTGAGTTCAAGACCGAGCCTCACACCTGCAGCCCGCCGGTGTGGAACGCCGCCTTCGGGGCCGGGCGGCACGCG
>JAMPXH010000183.1 GCA_023701285.1 Candidatus Didemnitutus sp. | reverse complement strand
TGGAGCGCGTGAATCGCCTCACCGCGCAACGCGCGGACCGAGCGGCGAAGTGAGCGCCCGGTCCGCCGGATTCAGTCCTCCGTGAGGTTGAAGCCGATCGGCACCGCCATGCGGAAGGGCACCGCGCGGCCATCCTTGCGGCCGGGTTCGAAACGCCACTGCAACACGGCGCGCAGGGCCGCTTCCTCGAAATCCTTCTCACCGCCGCGCACGATGCGTGCAGTGACCACGCGCCCGGCGGTGTCGACCTCGAACTCGACGAACACCTGTCCGGTCACGCCGCTCTGGCGCAACGCGAACGGATAATCCGGCGCCGGCTGCGCCACCGCACGCGGCGTGCGGTCGAGGTGGTCGATGCCGAGCACCGGCGTGGCCGGCGGGCCCCATGTGCCGGGACCCGCGATGTCGCCCGGCCCGCCGGGGGTGCCGGGCACAATTTTCAGGTCGTGCTTGTGCGTGTCAGGACGCATCGGTTGATGCGGCATTTCAATCCACGGGTTGCGCGGCCCCGTCACATCATCGGGCAAGCGCGGCGCGCTCGGACCGCCAGCGAGCGGCTTCACCACCGCGGCGCTGGTCGGCGTCGGATCGGCGGGCGGACGCAGGATCTCGAGCAATCCTTCCGGGAACGGACGCGGACGCGGCAACTCCACCGGCGGGGTGAAGTCGAGGCTCGGCGTCGCGGGCACGAAGGCGAAGAGCAACACGGCATGGATGGCCGCTGCGAGGCAGGCAGGAACGCCGAAGCGTCGGGTCAGGATCAGGGTGTTCATGATGTTTCTCCCTCTGCACGACGCGCGAGCGCGAGGCTTCTTAGAAGGACGTTGCCAAGTTCCGGCGTGCCCGTGTGAATTTTCCGCGTGCAACCCACCGACCTCGCGCTCAGCCAGGCTCTCGGGATCGTCGCCGCGCCGCCGGGCTCGGCGCATCTGCTCGAGCTGTCGCCCGGCGCGCTCGCGCTCAACCACGTGGGCACGCTCCACGCCGCCGTGCAATTCGCACTCGCCGAGGCCGCGTCCGCCGCCTGCCTGCAACGCGACTTCCCCGACGCCGGTGCGGTCTTCGCCGTCGTCCGCGGCGCCCAGGTGAAATACCGCCGCGCCGCGACGGGCGATCTGCTCGCCTACGGCCGACCCGATGACGCCACCCGCGAACACCTCGCGCACGATCTCGCCACGCGCACCCGCGCCTCCGCCACCGTCGTGGTCGAGTTGAAGGACCGCGCCGGCCAGCTCGTCTTCCAAGGCCACTTCGATTGGTTCATCGCCCGCAACCCGGCACCCGCGCCGGACTCCGCATGACATCCTCGCTCCGATTTCCGTTCTCCTTGCGACTTCTCGGCGTCGCGTGGTGGCTGCTGTTCGCCGCCAGCGCACAGGCTGAGGCGTTGCCTCATTACCTCACGCAGGCGCTCGCGCGCCTCACGTCCGATGCGCCGCACGGCTGGGCATACACGGTGGCGACGAAGCGCGAGGATGAGCACTCCGTCGAACGCTACGATCCCTCGCGTCCGAAAGGCGGCGAGTGGACCCTCGTCGAGCGCAACGGCCGCGCGCCCGACGCCGACGAGATCCAGCGCTACCTCCGCTACAAGGCGAGCAACGCCCCGGCGACGGCGCGCGCGAGTTTCCAGAAGGGCGACATCGACATCGGCTCGCTCGCTCTGCTGCGCGAGGAGAACGGGCTCGCGGTATTTCGCGGACGCTTCCGCGAGGACGCCGGCGAGCCGCTGCTAGCTCACGTCGTGCTCGACCTCACCGTCGATCCGACGCGCGCCAGCGTCGTCGAGGCGGTGCTGCGGCTCGCCGCGCCGTTCTCCCCTGCCCTTGGCGTGCGCATGCACGAGCTGACGCTGACGATGACTTTCCAGGAGGCGGCGGACGGCTCCGTGGTGCTGCCGCGCACGGCGCATTCCCGTTTCCGCGGACGCTTGTTCTTCCTCGTGCCGATCGAGGAGGAGATGCGCATCACCTACTCGGACTTCGTCCGCGTGACACCGCGGCGCTGAGCCGCGCGCGGGCGCCGCTCAAGCCGGCGCGACGCCGCCTTCGTCCCAACGCAGCACCAGCGTGCTGAGTCCGGGCAGCGTGAGCGAGAGCGAGTGCTCGCGGCCGTTACACGGCACCGCCTCCGCGGCCTGGCCGCCGTAGTTGCCGAAGCCGGCGCCGCCGTAGACTTCGGCGTTGGTGTTCATGACCTCGGTCCAGAAACCCGCGTGCGGGACGCCGACGCGGTAGGCGGTGCGCGTGACGGGCGTGAAGTTGCCGATGACGAGGAAGACGCGCTTCCCGTCGGGATCGGCGCGCTGGAAACTGAGCACGGAGTTGTCGCCGTCGTCCGCGTTGACCCAGCTGAAATTGCGGGGATCGAAATCGTGCGCCGAGAGGACCGGTTCGCCGGTGTAGAGCCGGTTCAGGTCGCGCACGAGCGTCTGCAAGCCGCGGTGCGGTTTCTGCTCGAGCAGGTGCCAGTCGAGGCTGGCGTCGTGGTTCCACTCGCGCCACTGGCCGAACTCGCCGCCCATGAAGAGCAGCTTCTTGCCCGGGTAGGTCCAGATGAAGCCGTAGAGCGCGCGGAGGTTCGCCGCTTTCTCCGCGTCCGAGCCCGCACCCATCTTGCCGAGCATGGAGGACTTCAGGTGCACGACCTCGTCGTGCGAGTAGACGGTGATGAAATTCTCCGAATACTGGTAAACCATCCCGAAGGTCAGCTTGCTGTGCGACCACTTGCGGTAGATGGCGTCCTGCTGGAAGTAGGACAGCGTGTCGTGCATCAGCCCCATGTTCCACTTGTAGTCGAAGCCGAGGCCGCCGTCCTTCGTCGGCCGGCTGACGCGCGGAAAGGCCGTCGACTCCTCCGCGATCGTGACCACGCCGGGGTAATAGTGGTGCACGAGGTCGTTCACCTGGCGGAGGAACTCGATGGCGTCGATGTTCTCGCGGCCGCCGTAGCGGTTGGGAATCCATTCGCCGGCTTTGCGCGAGTAATCCAGGTAAAGCATCGAGGCGACGGCATCGACGCGCAGACCGTCGATATGGAAGCGCTCGAGCCACGAGAGCGCGCTGGCCACGAGGAAGCACCGCACCTCGTGGCGGCCGTAGTTGAAGATCAGCGTGCCCCAGTCCATGTGCGCGCCGAGCCGCGGGTCCTGATGCTCGTAGAGGTGCGTGCCGTCGAACTGGGCGAGCGCGAAACTGTCGCGCGGGAAATGCGCCGGCACCCAGTCGAGGATCACGCCGATCCCGCGTTGGTGAAGGTGGTCGACGAAGAACTGGAAATCCTCCGGCGTGCCGTGGCGGTGCGTGGGCGCGAAGTAACCCGTGACTTGGTAACCCCACGAGCCGGTGTAGGGATACTCCGCGACCGGCATCACCTCGATGTGCGTGAAGCCCAGCTCGGTCACGTAATCGGCCAGCGCAGGCGCCAGCTCGCGGTAGGTCATGGGCCGCTCGCCGTCCTCCGTCTGGCGCCGCCACGAGCCCAGGTGGACCTCGTAAACGGACATCGGCACATCGACCCGACCCGCGCGCGCGGCGCGTTGCGCGATCCACTCGGCGTCGCCCCAGACATGGTGCGTGGTGGCGCAGACAATGGCGGCGTTGTTCGGCGGCGCCTCGAAATACGTGCCGTAGGGATCGGTCTTCATCCGCATGTTCCCGTGCTGATCCCAGACGGCGAACTTGTAGAGTTCGCCCTCGCCCAGCCCGGGCACGAAGAGCTCCCACACGCCCGAGGCCCCGAGCGGACGCATCGGATGGTAGCGGGCGTCCCAGCCGTTGAAATTGCCGACCACCGAGACGCGCGAAGCGCTGGGCGCCCACACGGCGAAGGCCACGCCGGGCACGTCGCCGAGGCGGCGCAGGTGCGCGCCGAGCTTCTCGTAGATGCGGTGCTCGTTGCCTTCGTTGAAGAGATAGAGGTCCTGTTCGCTCAGCGTCGGGAGGAACGAGTAGGCGTTGTAGACTTGGTGGATCTCGCCCCACGACGTCTCATAGCGCACCTGGTAGCGGAACACCGTCTTGCGCGGCAGGAAGCCCTCGAAGAAACCCGGCGCCAGCTCCGTCAATGGATGGGCCGGTGCGCCCGGAGCATCGAGTTCGATCGCGGCACACTGCACCGCACCGCGCACGTAGGCGCGCACGACGACGCCCTCCACCTCGTCGACCTCGGCCGGATGCATGCCGAGCCAACCGTGGGGATTCGCCTGACGATTTTCGAGGAAGGCTGCGAGTTCGTGCGGGGGGATGATCACAAGGGGCGACGTTGGCGGCCAACATTGGGGAAAGGCGAGAGGGCGTCTAGAGCAAATCGCCCGCATGCCGC
>JAMPXH010000070.1 GCA_023701285.1 Candidatus Didemnitutus sp. | reverse complement strand
GAGCTGCACGTCGACGAGGCGGTCGGCGTCGGGGACCGAGAAGCCGCGCAGGAACACGCCGTTGATGACGGCGAACATCGTCGTGACGCCGCAGATGCCGAGCGCGAGCACGGCGATGGCGATGGCGCAGAAGCTCTTCTCCTTGATCAGCACGCGGAGGCCGATGCGGAGGTCCTGGGCGAAGTTCACGATGAGCATGGCGGGGCGGGGTTTGGGCTTACTGGAGGAAGAAGTGCTGATCCGCCGCCGCCGGCGTGCGCAGGACCTTGTGCTCGGCGAGGAGCCGGGCCGGTTGCAGTCGGCCGGTGGAGTGGCCGATGGTGGCTTCGGGCGGGCGCGCGGCGGACTTGGCGGGATCGGACCAGGCGACGGTCCACAGGCACCAGACCGCCGCGATGGCGATCACGAGAGTCAGGAGCGCGCGGGTGTGGACCCGATAGTGGAGAGAGTGCGTCGACAGGGGCACGCGCCGCTGTTTGCAAGCCACATGCCAACCCGTCATGCACACGCTAAGCGCTCCGTTGAAGTGATTTGCGATTTTCAACCGCTTCGTCGCGCAACCGGCCCGACCTGAAAACGAAAAAGCGCCGTCCCACGAATGGGAAGAATCCGCCGACCCGTGCGATGGTGCATGCATTGCGTCGCGTCACGCCGCAGAGCGATGCCCTCGCGCGGTGCAGAAACGCACCTGCAACCGAGGCGGACACGGACACCGTGCGGGCGCCGCTCGCGCCGGCAGATCACTCCGCGCTCTTCACGCGCAGTGCGCCGTTCACGGAGTCGAGCACGACGGACGCGCCACCGGCACCGACGGTGCCGACGAGCTTGTTGCGGCCGGACTTGGCGACCTTGAGCGGGAAATCGCAGGAGATGCCGCCGTTCACGGAATCGGCGTTGAGCGAGAAGGTGGAGCCGGCCGGCAGCACGACCGTGCAGCTGCCGTTGACGGTATCGAGCACGATGCGGTCGTCGGGCTTCAGCGCCGTGAACGCGGCGGTGATGGAGCCGTTGACGGTGTCGAAGCGTCCGCCCGCGGCGAGACCCTCGGCCTTGATGGCGCCGTTCACCGAATCGAGATCGACGTAGCCGCGCACGCCGCTGACGCGGATGGTGGCGTTGACGACGTCGATCTTGCGCAGCGAGGCGCCGGCCGGGACCTTGATCTTGTAGTGGACCTGCGCCTTGCTGTGTTTCCAGACCTGCCAGACTTTCTGATGCGTGGTCTTGATCGCGAGGCGGTCGGGCGAGTGCTCGATGTCGATCTGGAGGATCTGCATACCCTCGGCGGTCGCGGCCGATTTCTCCGCCTCGATGCTGACCTCGTCGCGATCCCAGCCCGTGATCTCGACGGAACCATTGACGTTGCTCAGCGAGACCACGCCATCGGCTTTGAGCGGGTAGGTGCGGGAGAACGTTTCGGTGACCTTCGCGGACAGGGCCGAGGCGAGGAGCGCGGTGCACGCGAGGAGGACGGAGGAAAGGCGGGAGGCGGAGCGGGTCATGCCGGGAATACCCGCAGTCCGGGGCGAAAGTTACGAGAAAATGCGCACCGCGAGCGGGTCCTGCGCCGCCTTGCGACGAGGCGTGCGCAGGCGGAGGCGACGGGATTACTCGGCGCGGAGCGCGTCCAACGGATTGATCTTCGTCGCGCGCGCGGCCGGGATCCAGCAGGCGCACAACGCCGCCACGCCGAAGGCCACGGCGGCAGCTGCGAACACCGGCAGGTCGAAGGCCGCCACGTCCACGAACAGCGCCGACATGGCCCGGGCGGTCGCGAGCGCCAGCAGCAAGCCGAGGCCGATGCCGCTGGCCGCGATGGTCGCGCCTTCCCACAGGATCATGGCGCGCACCGCGCCGGGATGGGCGCCGAGCGCCATGCGCACGCCGATCTCCCGCGTGCGGCGCGACACGGAGTAAGCCTTCACGCCGTAGATGCCCACCACGGCGACCAGCATCGAGACAACGCCGAAGAACGCGAACAACGTCGAACCCAGCCGCGTCATCCACGCCTCGAGGTTGCCGTCGACGTGCTGGCGGTAGGTTTGCACCTTGAACATCGGCACGCCCGGTGCTGCTTCGCGCACGGCGCGGCGCACGGGGTCGAGCAACGCCAGGGCGGCGGCCGCGCTGTCCTGCGCCGGGCGGACGTGGAAGTGCACATTATGGCGGAACCCTTGTGCGAACGGCACGTAGATGGAGTTGCCAGCTTCCTTCTGGCCGAAGTCGTCGCGCGTCGCCCGCGCGATGCCGACGATCTCGATCAGGCGCGACTCGTGGGCGCGCGCGGCGATGTCCTGCTGTTCGCCGATGCCGCCTTGCTGGCTCGCCGCTGCGCGCGGCGCCTCGGCGTCGGCCCATTGGATGCGTTGTCCGAGCGCATCGCCTTCCGGCCAGAGCTTGCGCGCCAGCACCTCGTCGATGATGGCGACCGCCGGCGCGCCGGGCGACTCGGCTTCGGCAGCGGAGAACGCGCGCCCGCGCAGCAGCGGCAGGCCCAGGGTGGCGAAGTAGTCCGCGCCGACGGCGTTCCAGCGCGCATCGAAGGCGAGGCCGTCGGCCGCGGTGACGGGTTTCGCGTCCGCCGGCGGGTTTACGCCGGCGCGCTGCACGGCGCGGCCGATGTGCACCATGCCGAACGGAATGATGGCACCGACGCTCGCCGACTGCACGCCCGGCAGCGCGGCGAGGCGTCCGTTGACCGCGTTGAACAAGTGGCGGCCCTGCGTCTCGTCGAACCCGCCGAGGCTGGAATCGACTTCGACGACCACGGTGTTGTCCGCCGCGACGCCGCTCTCGGTTTCCGCCAAGCGCAGCGCCATGCGCACGAAGAGGCTCGCGGCGACGAGCAGCGCCAGCGACAGCGCGATCTGCGTCACGACGAGCGGGTGGCGTGGCAACCAGCGCCGGCGCACGGTCGTCGTGCCTTCGCCGGGCTGGCCCTTGAGATCCGTCAGCACGTCGGCCCGCGAGAGCTTCAGCGCCGGTCCGAGCGCAAAGAACACCGTGGCGAGCAGGCAGAACGCGAGGCTCGCGCCGACGATGGCCGGAGAGGCGTTGGGCGAGAGGAAGAGCGTCACCGGCAGCCGCATGCTGAGCGCGGCGGCGAGCCAGCTGTTGGCGGTGCTGGCGAGCAGGAACCCGAGCCCGCCGCCCGCCAGGGCGAGCACGCCGCCCTCGACACAGAGCTGGCGCACGAGACGGGCGCGTCCGCCGCCGAGCGCGAGGCGGATGGCGAATTCCTTCCGTCGCGCCTGGCCGCGCGCGAGCAGCAGCCCCGCGAGATTCAGGCAGACGACGAGCAGCACCGCCCCCGACATGCTCAACAGCATGATGCCGAGCAGCGAGATCGTGGACTCCTCGCTCGGCGAAGTGCTCGTGCTCAGACGCGGCAGCGTGCCGAGGGAAACTGTTTTCTCGCGAAACTCCGCCGGGAAATCGGTCTCGAGCGCCTGACCGAGCGCGCCGAGCGCCGCCGTGGCCGCCTCGCGCGAGACGCCGTCGGCCAGTCGGGCGACGAGGAAGAGATTGTAGGTGTCGGCCCGTTCCAGCGTGCGCTTCTCCGGACCATCGAAATCGTTGCTCAGGCTGGAGAACACGCTGAGCGGAAAATAGAGTTCCGGTCCGACCAGCATCATCGTGCCGCTGAAGCCTTCCGGCGTGATGCCGATGACAGTGAACGGCCGCTCGTTGATGCGGATCGTCGAACCGACCAGCTTCGGATCGAAGCCCGTGCGCTTCCAATACTGATGGCTCGCTATCACGACCTGCGCCTCGGCGCCGGGACGCTCCTCATCCGGACTGAACGCGCGGCCCTGCGCCAGCGACACGCCCAGGAGCGTGAAATAATTCGCGCTCACGATGGAGGAGAACGAGCGCCGGGCCTCGCCCTTCTCGCCGATGCCCACCATCGTCAGGTTGTGCGCCAGCACGCCGGAGAAAAGATCCGTGCGCTGCGCCAGCGAGCGGTAGATCGGGTAGGAGAAGGCGCGGTAGTTGGTCGGCTCCTTGCGGTCGTGCGTGTAGAGCTGCACGATGCGCTCGGGCTCGGCGAAGGGCCGCGGGCTGAACGCGAGCGAATACGTGGTGCTGAAGATCGCGGTGTTGAGCCCGATGCCGATGGCCAGCACCGCGACGGCGGCCGCGGTGAAGCCGGGTGCCTTGGCGAGGAGACGCAGGGCGAATTTCAGGTCTTGGAGCAGGCTGGTCATGGGCGGGGGATTTTTACGTATTAAGTAAGGTTGAGGAAAGCGTCACTCGGAGCGCAGCGCGGTGGTGGGGCTGACGCGGGTGGCGCGGCGCGCGGGGAGGAAGCAGGCGAGAAGCGTGGCGGCGGCGAGCACGACGGATGCGGCGCCGAGCGCGACGGGGTCCATCGGGCTGACTTGGAAAAGGATCGCGGCCAGCGCCTGGCCGACGGCGAGCGAGAGTGCCACGCCGAGCGCGACGGCGCAGGCGGTCTGCAGCGCGCCCTGTTTCATGATCAGGGCGAAGACATCGCGGCGGTCGGCGCCGAGAGCCATGCGGATGCCGATCTCGCGGGTGCGGCGCTCGACCGCGTAGGCCTTCACACCGTAGACGCCAACGATGGCGAGCAACAGCGCAATGGCACCGAAGACGCCGAACAGCACCGCGCCGAGGCGCACGATCCAGAGCGTGACCGCGCGGTCGAGAAAATGCGTGGCCGGCACGATTTGGAGCAAGGGCAGGGCGGCGTCGGCGGTGCGCATCTCCTGGCGCAGCGCAGCGATGTTGGCGCGGGCGATCGCGTCATCGGGCGTCGCATAGCGCACGGCGAGGAAGACGCCGGCGCTGTAATTCTGGCCGAGCGGCACGTAGAGCCGGCGCGACGGGCCGTAGGCGCCGTCGGGGTTGTCGGTCACGTCGTGGCGGTGGCGCGAGACGATGCCGACGATCTCCATCTCGTTGGGGCCTTCGGAGCGTTGCTGCGTGTAGCGCACGCGCTGGCCGAGGGCATCGGAGTCGGGGAAAAGTTTCTGGGCGAGTCCTTCGTCGACGATGCAGACCGCGGGCGAGTCCGCCTCGCGCGCCTCGGTCTCGGTGAAATCGCGCCCGCGCAGGAGGCGAACACCGAGCGCGTCGAGGTAGCCCGGCGAGATGGAGGTGTAGATGCCGGAGGCGCCCGGGCGCGGAGCCTTGGGGTCGGTCGTGTCAGGCATCGGCTGGTTGGCCGGCATGATGCGCGCCATGTTCGTGATGTTGCCGTAGGGCACCAAGGTGGAGAAACCGGCAGCCTGCACGCCGGGGGCCGCGCGCACGCGGCCGGCGAGCGTCATCATGCGGTTGAGGCCTTCGGGACGCGGGGTGTTCGTCAGCGAGTAATCGACCTCCGCGAGCAGCAGGCCCTGTGGCTGGTAACCGAGGTCGAGGCTGCCGGCCTTGAGCGCGCCGCGCAGAAAAAGTCCGGCGCTGAACAGGAGCACGAGCGAGAGCGTCATCTGCGCCATGACGAGCAGGTGGCGCGGGGCGAAGAAGCGGTTGAAACGGCCCGTGGCGGTCGACTCCGCGCCCTGCGATTTCAAATCGGTGACGACATCAGTGCGCGCTGCCTTGAGCGCGGGCCCGAGGCTGAAGAGGAGCGTGGCGACGAGGCAGGCGAGGAAGGTGGCAGCCACCACGCGGCCGTCGGGTTGCAGGCCGCCGACGATGGAGAAATTCATCGAGCTGAAGAGCGTCTGGAATGAGTTCTCGAGCAGCGAATTCGACCAGTAGGCCAGCGTGATGCCGGCGGCACCACCGAGCAGGGCGAGGAGCAGGCCCTCGACCATGAGCTGACGCATGATCTGCCAGCGCGTGGCGCCGATGGCGAGGCGCACGGCCATCTCGCGGGCGCGGGCGGTGCCGCGGGCGAGGAGCATGTTGGCGAGATTGAGCGACGCGATGAGCAACACGACGCCGGCCATGGCGATGAGCAACGTGCCGATGAGGCCGACCGGGCCGTCGTCGCTGGGCGTGGTGCTGATGCTGAACTTGCTCGGCTCGGTGATCTGCAGCTCGCGCGTGCCCTGCGCGTCGGGCGGCTGGAGCGCGGTGAGGCGTTGCTCCAGCACCGGCAGACGCGGCTTGGCCGACTCGAGGGTCAGGCCCGGTTGCAGCCGGGCGATGACGTTGAGCGTGTAGTTCTTCGCGCTGGTGAGGTCGCGGATCTCGGAATCGCCGAACGCGGCGGCGATCTGGTCGAATTGCCCGAGCGGCAGCCAGACTTCCGGGGCGATCAGCGCGCTGATGCCCGAAAAACCCTTCGGCGCGACGCCGATGACGGTGTGCGGGCGGTCATTGACGCGAATCGTGCTGCCGACGAAATCCTCGCGCCCGCCCATGCGCTGCCAGAGCGAATAGCTGGCGACGACGACCGGGATATTGCGGTTCGGTTTGGCTTCCTCGGCGCTGAAGAAGCGCCCGTCGGCGGGCCGGGCGCCCATGAGCGAGAAGAAATTCTCCGAGACGATGAAGATGAAGCTGCGGCGCATGTCGCCGGCCTCGCGCCCGATGCCGGCGAGGGCGAAGTTCACCGCGGCCACGTCGGCAAAGACCTCGGTCGTCTCCTTCAGCGCGGCGTATTCGGCATGGGAAAACTGGCGGTAGTCGCGGCTGGCCTCCTTGCGGGCGGTGAAGACGCTGACCACTTCCTCGGGCTTCTCCCAGGCGAGCGGCTTGAGGAGCAGGCCGTTGACGAGGGAAAAGATGGCGGAGTTGACGCCGATCGCGAGGGCGAGCGTGCACACGGCGACGGCGGTGAAGCCCGGACTTTTCGCGAGCAGACGCAGGGCGAAGCGGAAGTCTTGCAACAGGGTGGACATGGCGGCGGGGCGGGTGGTGGTGCAGCCCGGGAGGACCCGGGTTGCGGGCACAACACGGCCGCGCGCTCCAAAGTCGCGGGAATTTTCCAATTTCTTTCTGTCCGGACCGGATGGGCGGCCCGGCGTGCCTTAGTCCGTGCGCAGGGCCTCGACAGGGTTGACCCGGGCGGCGCGCCGGGCCGGCAACCACGTGGCGATCCAGGCGGACAGGCCAAGCAGGGCGGCGGCGAGCAGGAAACTGGGCGCGTCGAACGGCGAAACCCCGTAGAGCTGGCTGCGGAGCGCGCGGCCGGCGAGGAAGGCGCCCAAGCCGCCCGCGGCGACGCCGATGGCCAGCGGCACGAGCCCCTGGCGCAGCATCAGGCGCACGACCGAGCCGCCGCCCGCGCCGAGTGCCATGCGCACGCCGATCTCGCGGCGCCGCATCGTCACGCCGTAGGCCACGACACTGTAGAGCCCGGTCAGCGCCAGCACGAAGGCCAGCGCGGCGAAGCCGGTGAGCAGACGCGATTGGAGCGTCGTGTTCTCGTAGGTCGAGGCAACCTGCTCCTCCATTGTCGAGAGTTCGTAGAGTGCGATGTCGGGGTCGAGCCGGGCGAAGAGTTCGCGGATCGACCGCTCCAGCAGGCGCGGGTTGCCCTCCGTGCGCACCAAGGCCACCTGCCGCAGCCATGCGAATTGCCGCATGGACCAGTAGGCTTGCGGACGGGCGGGCGGCTCGCCGTAGCCGTAGACGCGCACCGTCGGAACGATGCCGACGACGGTGAACCAGTTTTTCTCTTCGTCGTCGCTCACGCCCCAGTGCACGCGCTTGCCCAGCGGATCCTGTCCCGGCCAGAAACGCTCCGCGAAGGCCTGGTCGACGATGCAGACCAGCGGGCCGGTCGCGTCCGGCGCGCCGAAAGTCCGGCCGCGCAACAGCGGGACGCGCAGGGTCGTGAAATAGTCGTCCGTCACCATGTTCATCTCCGCGAGCGGCTTGTTGTCCGCACTGGGTTGGTGCACGCCCTCGATGGCAAACGACGATTGCCAGCCGGCGTTGAGTGGCGGCGTGGTGCTCACCGCGGCGCTGATGACGCCGGGCAGGGCGCGAAGTTCTTCCTCAAGGCGCTGGTAGAAACGCTGCGCGGGTGTCGGCGTGCGCGGCTCCGTGGCGGTGTCGCGCGGCGTCTGGTAGCGGCTGCCCGGCAGGGAGACGGAGAAGGTGAGCGTCGACGACGCATCGAAGCCGAGAGGCGCGTTTTGCATCCGCTCGAGGCTGCGCAGGATCAGCCCGCTCACGGCGAGCAGCACGAGCGTGAGGGCAACTTGGGCGCCGACGAGGAAGCGTCGCACGCCGCTGCCGGCCGTCGTGCCGCGGCTGCCTTCGTGCAAGGCGGCGCGGACGTCGGTGCGCGCGAGCTTCAACGCGGGCCAGAGTCCGGCCAAGGCCCCGGAGACGACGGCGGCGAGGAACGAGAAACCGAGCACCCAGCCGTTGAGTTCGATGTTTTGGAAACGCGGCGAATCCGGCGGCACCAGCGTGCGGATCACGCCGAGCGAGCCGTGCGCCAGCAACAGTGCCAGTGTGCCGCCGGCGAACGAGACGAGCAGCGACTCCGCCAGCATCTGCCGGATGAGCTGGCCGCGGCTGGCGCCGAGCGCGGAGCGGACGGCGTAGTCGCGTTCCAGCCGGATGCCGCGCGTGATGAAGAGGCTGGCGACGTTGGCGCAGGCGATCGCGAGCACGAACAGCGTGGCGCCGAGCAAGGCCCACAGGCCGGTGCGGAAAGCATCGGTCTGGTTCTCGCGGTAGGGTTGCACCCGCGCGGTGACGTCCTGCAGATGGCTGAAATCCTTCCGCAGGCCCGCGTAGATGCGCTCGAGGTCGGCGTAGGCCTGATCGACCGTCACGCCGGGTTTCATGCGGGCGAGGCTGTAGAGCCCGGGGTTGTTACCCCGCGATTGCCAGCTGGGCTGCGTGGCGGCGTAGGGGGCAATCGGCAGCCACACCTCCGCCAGACGCGGCAATCCGAGTGACGCCGGGGCGATGCCGATCACGGTGCGCGCCACGCCGTCGACCGGGATTGTGCGGCCGAGCAGCGCAGGATCGCGGCCGAAGCGGCGCTCCCAGAGCTGCTCGGAAATGACGACGACAGGCTCCGCGCCGGCCTTGTCCTCGTCGGCCGTGTAGTAGCGCCCGCGGAGCGGGGCGATGCCGGCGACATCGAAGAGCGACGCGGCGGCGTAGGCGCCGTTGACGTTTTCGGCGAGGCGTCCGGGCGCGGAGAGGTTGAAGCGGTCGCGGCGATGGATGGCGAGCGCGGCGAAGGCCTGGTTGTCCTTCATCCAATCCTGCGCCGTGGGCCACGCGATCGACATCTCCATCTGCGGCCCCTTCTGCCACATCACGACGAGGCGGTCCGCCTCGGGATAGGCGAAGGGGCGCAGCAACACGGCGTAGAGGACCGAGAAGATCGCGGTCGCGGCCCCGAGCCCGAGCGCGAGCGTGAGGACGGTGGCGGCGGTGAAGCCGGGCGAATGGAGCAGGGAGCGGACGGCGGAGCGGAGCAGGGTGGTCATGGTCAGCGGGTGTCGTGTCTGACAACCCGCGAATCCCGGCCGAGGTTACCGAAAAATCCTCGGACCCCGTTCTCCGGGTCACTCGGCGCGGAGCGAGACCATCGGGTCCACCTGCGTCGCGCGCCGCGCCGGCAGCCAGCAGGCGACAAGCCCGACGAGAGCCAGCACGGAGGTGAGCAGGAAATACGTGGGTGGATCGCTCGGACTGATGCCGTAGAGCAGCGCCGCCATGAAGCGCGTCAGGCCGAGAGCCGAGACGAGGCCGATGCCGAGCCCGAGCGCGACGAGGGTGAATCCCTGGCGTCCGATCAACTTCAGCACCTCGCCCGGCGACGCGCCCAGCGCCATGCGCACGCCGATCTCGGGCGTGCGTTGCGTGACGTTGTAGCTCATGACGCCGTAGACGCCGAGTGCCGCGAGGAAGAGCGCGCCGAGACCGAAGGCACCGAAGACCTGGCCGAAGAACCGGCGCTGCCAATACGCCACGGCCTCGATCTGCGTCTGCGTGCGGACGTCGTAAATGGGGATGCCGGGTTTCACGTCCAGCACCGCACGCTGCAGCGCCGGGCCGAAGGTTGCGGGATCGCCGGCAGTGCGCACGGCGTAGCTGATGAAGTTGTAGTCGCCTTGCTCGGCGAGGCGGTAGATCGAACCGCGTTCGTAGGGCCGGTCCACGCGTGGCGGGACGTTGCCGACGACGCCGACGATGGTGAGCCATTCGTCCTTCTCGGCCGGCAGGTAGCCAAAGCGCACCCGCTGGCCAAGCGGATCGCGTCCGCCCATCCAGCGGTCGACGAATTGCTGATCCACGACGGCGACGCGCGGGGTGTCGCGCGTGTCGGTCGCAGCGAAGCTGCGCCCGCGCAGCAGCGGGATGCGCATCGTCTCGAAATAACCGGTCGAGACCATGCGCTCGAGAGTCTGCGTCGCCTCGGCGATGGAGCGGGGCAGTGCCTGGCCTTCGAGGAGGAAGGCGTTGTTGTTGTTGCCGTTGCTCGGCAGCAGCGACGTGGCGCCCGCGGCGACGACGCCCGGCACCTCGCGCAGGTGCATCGTGAGATCGCGGAAGAAACGGCGGACTTCCTCCGGGTCCTTGAACTGCGCCTGCGGCAGGCCGACGCGGAAGGTCAACACATCGCGCGCGTCGTAGCCGGTGGGCGTGGCCTGCAGTTTGAGGAAGCTGCGCACGAAGAGGCCCGCGCCGATCAGGAGGACGGCGGACAGCGCGACCTGCGAGACGACGAGCCCTTGGCGCAGCGCGCGCGTGCGGCGGTTGCCGGTGACGTTGCGCGCGCCCTCCTTCATTTCCAGCGCCGTGCTGCGCGAGGCTTGCAGGGCGGGGAACAGGCCGAAGACGAGCGCCGACAGCATCGACGCTCCCGCGGCGAAGGCGAAGACGCGCCAGTCGAAATCGAATGTCATCCAGAACGGGATCTCCACCGCCGGGATGGCGCTGAGCAACAGGCCGTTGGCCCAGACGGCGACGAGCAAGCCGCCGAGGCCGCCCAGCGCACCGAGCAGCAGGCTCTCGGTCAGCACCTGGCGCACGATGCGCGCACGCGTGGCACCGACGGAGATGCGGATCGCGATCTCGTGCGCCCGGCCGGCGGCGCGGGCGAGGAGCAGATTGGCGACATTGGCGCACGCGATCAGCAACACGAAGATGGCAGCGCCCAGCATCAGGCGCATGAGCAGCGCGCTGTCGTCCGTCGCCTCCTCGCGCACGGGCCGCAACGCGAAGCCCTTGCCGGCGTTCGTCGTTTTGTGTTCGAGCGCCAGGCGCGCGCCGAGCGCGGCGACCTCGGCGCGGGCTTCGTCGAGGCTGACGCCATCGCGCAGGCGCGCCCAGCCGCCGTAATTGTGACTGGCGCGGGCGTCCGGGTCCTCCTTGTAGATCATCGGCGTCCACAGCTCCTCGTTGTCGGGGAACTGGAATCCCGGCGGCAGCACGCCGACGATCGCGGTCGGGATGCCGTTCATGATCTCGGTGCGGTCGAGGACGGCATCGCTGCCGCCGTAGCGCCGTTGCCAGAGCGCGTAACTGAGGATGGCCACCGGCGTCGCGTCGGCCTGGCCGTCTGCGGCGGAGAAAAGGCGTCCGCGGTGCGGCTTCACCCCGAGCATGCCGAAGCCTTCGACGGAAATGTCGGCCCCGAGCACGCGCTCGGGCTCGTCACCGGTGCCGAAAATGACGGTCTTGCGCGTGGCGGTGGTCAGGCCTTCGATCGACGTCGCCATGCGGCGCAGGTCGAGGAAATCGGGCAGCGACAATTCGTAGTAGCCCTCGGGCTTGCGCAGATCGAGGCTGTTGACGAAGACGAGGCGGTGTTCGTCGCGGATGTGCGGCAACGGGCGCAGCAGCACGGCGCTGAAGGCGTTGAAGATCGCCGTGGCCATGCCGATGCCGAAGCCCAGCGCGATCACGGCCGCCAGCGTCGTGCCGGGATGTTTCAGCAGCAGGCGGAGGGCGAAGCGCAGATCGGTGAGCATGGGGCGAGGTTCAATCCCGACGGAGGGCGACGAGCGGATCGATGCGGCTGGCGCGGCGTGCCGGCAGCCAGCAAGCCAGCAGGCTCACGAGCAGGACGAACACGGCGATGCCGGCGTAGGCGAGGGGATGCGACGCCTCGATGCCGAAGAGCTGGCTGCTGAGCAGGCGCGTAGCGGCGAAGGCGCCCACGACGCCGACCGCGAGGCCGATGCCCGCCGTGCGCAGGCCCTGGCCGATGACCATCCGCTGCACCGCGCCGGGCGAGGCGCCGAGCGCCATGCGCACGCCGATCTCGGGGCTGCGCAAGGCGATGGCGTAGGCCATCACGCTGTAGATGCCGAGCCCGGAGAGCACGATCGCGAGTGCGGCGAAACCGGCGAGGAGCAGCATGTTCAACTCGCGGCCGGCGAGCGATTGCTCGAGGAAATCCGTCAGCGGCTGCGGGCTGATGAGCGGCAGGTCCGCATCGATCTGGCGCAACAACTGCCGCAGCGCCGGCGTGAGCGCGGCGGGATCGCCGGCAGTGCGCAGCATCACGCCGAGGACGTTTTCCGGACGTTGCAGCGCGGAAAAGTAGATCTGCGGCCCCGCGGGCTGGCTGAGACTGAGCGCGCGGTGGTCGCCGATGATGCCGACGATCTCGAACTCGCGCCGCACCACGCCGAGCACGAGCACCTGGCCGAGCGCATCGCCGCCCGGGAAGTGATCGCGGACGAAGGCTTCGTTGACGATGACGACGTCCCGGACGCCGCTGCGGTCCCGCGGATCGAAATCGCGCCCTTGCCGGACCGGGATGCCGAGCGTGGAGAAATAGCCGGGGCTGACGACGAAGCGGGCGCCGAGCGGCTGCTCGTTGAGCGGTGGGAGCGGGCGGCCCTTGATGGCGTAGGGCGTGAACGACTGGTTGCCGGACAACGGCGGATTCGAGCCGAGCGCGACGGACGCGACTCCCGGCAACGCGGCCAGTTCCTCCTGCAGGCGAGAGTAGAACGCCGCCTGCTTCTCCGGCGTGTCGTAGCGCGCGGGCGGCAACGAGACGAAGGCGCTGAGCACGCCGTCGGCGCGGAAACCCGCATCGACGTTGCGCAGGCGGGCGAAGCTCAGGATGAGCAGACTGGCGCCGACCAGCAGCACGAAGGAGAGGGCGACCTCGGCGACGAGCAGCGCGGTGCGGAAGCGCCCTGAGCGCACGCCGCCGGTGGAGCCCTTCGCGGCGTCCTTGAGCGATTCGACGATGTTCTGCGCCGAGACCTGCCACGCGGGAAACAGGCCCATGGCCACGCCGGTGACGAGGGCGAGACCGGCGGTGAAGCCGAGTGCGCGCCAGTCGAGGCCGACATCGCCGGCGCGCGGGATGAAGTCGCGCGCGAAATTCACGAGGGCGTCGAGGCTCCAGCTGGCCAGCAGCAGGCCGAGCACGGCGGCGCACGCGGTGAGCAGCACGGTCTCGGTGAGGAACTGCCGGATGATGCGGCTGCGATTGGCGCCGAGGGCCATGCGCACGGCGATTTCCTTCGCCCGGCCGGCGAAGCGGGTGAGCAGCAGGTTGGCGACGTTGGCGCAGGCGATGAGCAACACGACGCCGACGGCGGCGAACAAGGTGTAGAACGCCGGGCGCTGGTTGCCGACGAGTTCCTCGTGGAAGGGCAGCACGAGCGTGCCGAAGTTCGCGTCGACCCGCCCGGGATTGGCCGCGGCGTAGCGGGCGGCGATGACGCGGATCGCCTCGGCGGCCTGCTCGGGCGAGACGCCGGGTTTGAGGCGGGCCGTGATGTTGAGGTAACCCGCGCCGTTCTGCACCTGCTGCTCGGTCAGGCCGGGAACTTCAAAGGGCTTGGTGAGCCAGGCGTCGCGCTGGTCGAAGGGAAAACCGAAGTTCGCAGGCAACACGCCGATGATCGCGGTCGCCTGGCCGTTGAGTTGGACGGTCTGCTGGAGCACGTCGGGCGAACCGCCGAACCGCCGTTGCCAGAGCCCGTGGCTGATGACGGCGACGCGCGGTGCGCCGGGCCGGTCGTCCTCGGGCGCAAACACGCGCCCGATCTGCGGCCTCACGCCGAGCGTCTGGAAGAATTGCGAGGAGACGATGCCGCCTGCGAGTTGCTCTGCCTCCGCGCCGGCACCGACGAGCGAGAGTCCGGCGAAGGTGTCGACGGCCAGGTTTTCGAACACCTGCTGCTGCGTGCGATAGTCGTCGAAGCGCAGGTAGGACGTTGCGGTCTGATCGATGCCGCGCTCAGGGGCGGTGGCCCAGATGCGGACGAGGCGATCGGAGTCCGGGAAGGCTAGCGGACGGAAGAGAACCGAGTCGAGCAGGCTGAAAATGGCGGTGTTGATGCCGATGCCGAGCGCGAGCGTGCACAGCGCCACGGCCGTGAAACCCGGTGTCTTGGCGAGGGAGCGGAGCGCGAAGCGGAGATTTTGCATCAAGTCTGGCGGGCGCGGCGGAGAGGATTCGAGGCAACGAGGCGTGTCCGCGGACGACGCAGCGGGTGGCGCTCAGGACGGACCGGAAGGTGGGAAACAAACAGCGGAGGCGGCCGACGGGTTTCCCGCAGATGCTTCGGGCGACTTGACCACTGAGAGAAGTCGCGGGAAGGCGTCGGCGGGAAAATGTCTGGCCGCTCCGCGGCGGCGCAGAAGGCGCGGTCAGCGGGTCGGATCGGACTCGACCTGCTCCTCGACGACGCGGCCGTCGAAGACGTGAATCGTGCGCTCGGAGTGGCGGGCGAAACGGGCGTCGTGCGTGACCATGACGATCGTCGAGCCGGCCTTGTGGAGATTGTGCAGGAGTTCCATCACGGCGTCGCCGTTCTTGGAATCGAGGTTACCGGTGGGTTCGTCGGCAAGGAGCACGGCGGGCGAGCCGGCGAGGGCGCGGGCGACCGCGACGCGCTGCTGCTGACCGCCGGAGAGCTGCGAGGGAAGGTGCTTGGCGCGGTGGCCCATGCCGACCTTCTCGAGCGCCTCGGTGACGCGCTGCTTGCGCTCGGCGGCGGGCATGCCGCGGTAGGTGAGCGGAAGTTCGACGTTCTCGTAAACGGTCAGGTCGCCGATGAGGTTGAACGATTGGAAAATGAAACCGATCTCGCGGTTGCGGATGCGGGCGCGCTCGGGGAGCGTGAGGCCGTGGACGGGGCGGCCGTTGAGGTAATAGGTGCCGTCGGTCGGCGTATCGAGCAGGCCGAGGATGGAGAGGAGCGTGGACTTGCCGCAACCGGAGGGGCCGGCAATGGAGACGAATTCGCCTTTGAAGATCTCCATGTGGATGCCGGAGAGGGCGTGCGTCTCGACCTCGTCGGTGAGGAAGACTTTGGTGACGCCTTCGAGTTTGATGAGGGAGGAGCTTTCAGTGGTCATAGGGGGAGGAGCGAGTGTTGCGGGGAAAACACGCGTGAGGCGCGTCGGGTTACAAAAATTTCAGAGACTTTCGCCGCTGCTGTCGGTGACGACGACGAGCATGAGCAGGGAGAGGACGATGATGGCGTAGAGCATGGCAGGCGTGGCGTGGCGGGCGGAACGTGCGGCCTAGTTGAGGCGGATGCGGTCGTTCGAATCCCACTGGGACATGTCGGAGAGAATGACGCGGTCGCCGGGCTGGAGGCCGTTGACGATCTCGATGGTGTTGACCGAGCTGCGGCCGAGTTGCACCTGCGTGCGGACGGCGTCGGTGCTGGCGGGATCGAGCTTGAAGATGCCGACGGTGCTGCGCTCCTGGCCGAAGGCGGGACGGCCGACGTAGACGACATCGTCGAGGCGCTCGAGCTCGATGGTGCCGTCGACGGAAAGGTCGGGTCGGGCGCCGCGCGGCAGCTCGTTCACGATGGTGACGTCGACGAGGACGGTGCCGTTCTGCACGGCGGGATCGATGCGGGCGACGCGGCCTTCGACGACGCCGTTGCGTGTGTCGATGAAGGCGACCTGACCGTGCGCGATGTCCTTGGCCTGGGTCTCGGCGATGCGGACCTCGGCCTTGAGGCGGCTCGGATCGGCGACGCGGGCGAGGTTGGTGCCGGGCTGAACCTGGGCGCCGACCTCGACGGGCAGGGCGGAGAGCACGCCGGTCATGGAGGAGCGGACCTTGAGGGCGTCGAGTTCCTCCTGGCGGAGTTTGGCGAGCGAGCGGAGCCGGGCGACCTCGGCCTGTTGGACGGCGAGCTGGGGCGCGATGGATTCCTTGGCGAAGGCGTAGCGCTTCTGCTCGATGTCGTTGCCGACTTTCGCCTCGTCGGCGGTGGCCTTGGTGAGGCGCAGTTCGAGTTCGGAGACGAGACCGTCGCGGAACAGCTCTTCGCGCACCTGGGCCTGGAGCTTGGCGGTCTCGTAGGTGGACTTGGCGCGGGAGGCGGCGGCCTCGGCTTGGAGGAGCGTGCTCTCGAGCTGGACCTTGAGATTGGCGAGCTGGGCCTCGGCGGCGAGCAACTGGGACTCGGCGTTGGCGGCGGCGGATTCGACGTCGGGGTTGGTCAGCTCGAGGATGAGCGTGCCGGGTTCGACGAGCGCGCCGGGGCGGATGATGATCTTGTCGACGCGGCCCTGCGTGCGCGCGGCGATCCAGCGGATCTCCTCGGGGACGAGTGTGCCGAGGCCGCGCACCTGCCGCACCATCGGGCCGCGTTTGACGGTGTCGATCCACACGAGGTTGCGTTCGACCGTGGGAGCGGCGGGTTTGAGACGCGAAAGCACGACGGTGACACCGATGAGCGCCACACCGGCAATCACGCCATAGATGATGCGTTTGCGGCGCTTCTCTTTGGCGGCGTTGGGACGGGGAATATCCATTGCGTAAAATGCAGGGTTGCCGCCCTAACGCACCGTTCGTGCCAAGTTGAGGCGAATGCTTAAGTGCAAGATGGGCAGTAGCTAAAGGAATTCAATCGGCGCGCGAGAGCATCGTCGCAGAGCGAAGCCGGGATACGGTCGTCCCATAAGTGGGATGGGCCGGACGGCTAGTGAGCACCCCGCCATCGCTTGCCGGGCCGGGCCAAACCCGTGCGCCTCAAGCCACGTCGTCGCGGTAGAGGTATTTCTGGAAATCGGCGAAGAGCTGTCCGATCTGCTCGGGCTGCCCCAGCTCGGCCATCGCGTCCGCGATGGAGTTCTTGTATTTCAACCGCAGCAGCGGACGCAGTTTCTCCGGACTCAACTCGTCGACGCCGAGCTGCACGTATTGCCGCAGCACGAAGTCGAGAAACACGCGCTGCTTGCTGTTGAAGTGCGTGCTGAGCTCGATCTTCGCGCCTTCGGCCCGTTGCTCGCGGCTCACCGGCTTGAGCTGAAATGCCAGCAGCGCGAGCACGTCGAACAGGTCGCTCTGTTCCAGATCGATGGCGCGCTGCACTTCCGCCAGCGTGTCGCGGCCGTAGCCTTTCTCCGCGAGCCCGTGGAGCAACTGCTGGCGCGTGGCTGGATCGCCCCACAGCCGCCGCAACTCCGCCTCGTCGCGGAAAAAGTCCGGCAGGTTGCCGTAGAGCCGGCGCAGGAATTCCTCGGCGGAGATCGGTTTGCCGTCGGGACTCCAGAACGTCGTCTGCATCATGTGCTGGATCGTCAGCTCCTTGCCGGGCGCGAGCTGGATGCGAATCTTCGTCGGCGGCGGAGGAGGCGGCGGGGGCGGAGTAGGACCGGGGCCCGGCCCGTGACCGCCGCCACCCTTGGGCTCGGGGTCGACCGGCTCGCCGTCCCACTCGGGATCGTTGAAGTGCTGGTGCGCCTTCACGAAGTCGTGGATCGTAAAATAATCTTTCCCGTCGAAGAGCCGCGTGCCGCGGCCGACGATCTGCTTGAACTCGATCATCGAGCGGATCGGCCGGAGCAACACGATGTGCCGCACGTTCCGCGCATCGACACCGGTTGAGAGCTTGTGCGAGGTCGTCAGCACGAGCGGGCTCGTCTTCTCGTTGTCCTGGAAATCGCGCAGGAACTGCTCGCCGAGTTCGCCGTCGTCGGCGCTGACGCGGTGACAGTAGTTCGGGTCGCTGCTCTTCTTGAGCTGGTTGATGCAGTCGCGGATCGCGAGCGCGTGGGCCTGGTTGGCGCAGAAAACGATGACTTTCTCGTGCGGCGCGATCTGCGCCATGAACAACTCCACGCGGTGCCGTTCGCGTGCGTCGATCACGATCACGCGGTTGAAATCCTCCTCGACGTAGCGCTTGCCGACCTCCGGCTGGCCTTCGAGCACGGTGTCGTCAGGCGTGTAGGTGTAGGCGTCGAGCGTCGTCGTGTATTGCTTCACCTTGAACGGCGTGAGGAAGCCGTCGTTGATGCCCTGCTTGAGCGAGTAGATGTAGACCGGCTCGCCGAAGTAGCGGTAGGTGTCGATGTTTTGGTCGCGCTTCGGCGTCGCCGTGAGGCCGAGCTGCACCGAGGGCGAGAAATACTCGAGGATGTCGCGCCACGTGCTCTCGTCGTTCGCGCCGCCGCGGTGGCACTCGTCGATGACGATGAAGTCGAAGAAATCCCTCGGGTAGTCGCCGAAATAGGGCGACGGCGTGCCGTCGCCCTTCGGCGCGCCCGACAAAAAGGTCTGAAAGATCGTGAAGAACAGGCTGCCGTTCTTCGGCGGCTTGCCGGTCTTGCGCACTTCGTCGGGTCGGATGCGCACGCACGAGCCGGGATTGCGATCCTCGAACGCCGAGAAGGCGTTGTAGGCCTGGTTCGCGAGGATGTTGCGGTCGGCGAGGAACAGGATGCGCGGCAACCGGCCGGGCTCGCGCGAGAGATTCCAGCGCGCGTGAAACAGCTTCCACGCGATCTGGAACGCGATGAAGGTCTTGCCTGTGCCGGTCGCCAGCGTGAGCAACACGCGCGACTTGCCGCCGGCGATGGCTTCGAGCACGCGCTCGACCGCCGTTTCCTGATAATAACGGCTCGGGTGCGAGCCGCCCTTGTCCTCGAACGCCACCGCGGCGAACCGGTCGCGCCATGCGTTGGGCTGCGCGAACGTCGCCTGCCACAACTCGTCCGGCGTCGGGTAACGCGGCACGCCGGGCGTCTCCTGCCCCGTGCGCATATCGATGCCGTAGATGCCACGGCCGTTGGTGGAGTAGGTGAAGCGCACCGCCAGCATCCCGGCGTAATTCTTCGCCTGCGCGACGCCCTCGGAAACTTCCTCGCCCCACGCCTTGGCCTCGATGACGGCGAGCTTGGTGTTCCGGTATTCGAGCACGTAGTCGGCCGTGAGCGGCTTGCCGCGCCGGCCGTGGCCTTCGAGCCGCCCGAGCGTGATCGGGAACTCCCGCCGCACGCGGCTGCCCTCGACGACGCCCCAGCCAGCCGCCTTCAAGGCCGGATCGATGTGCTCCGCGCGGGTCTCGGCTTCGTTCATGGGCGCACGGCTAGTCCAAATCGGGATCGTTCCAAATCTTGAGGGTCTTGACGCCTAGACCGACGAACTTGCCGTAGTCAGCCTGCCTGACGGTGCGGACCGCTGCGATGTGCTCCCGGGCTTGGCGGATGTAGACCTTGCGGTTGTTCCAAGGACTATTCGGATCGGCAGGATCAGTGGGAAGCTCGGGCACCCACGGGCCTTTGAGCGCGTTGCAGACACTGCAACAAGGGAACAGGTTGGGCCTCCGATTGGCGTTGGCCCGCCCCTCCAAGACCCAGGAAGGGAGAACGTGATCGATGGTCGATCCCACCACTTGATCGAGCGTCGTGGTGAGGTCCTGTTTGCAGTAAATGCAGTGATAGTTGTAGGCCTTGAGAATCGCCGCCCAATTGTTCACGTTGCTGGGATCGACAGCCTTCTTGCCATCGTCCCACCATTTGGGATCCGTCGCTTGAGCGAGTTTTTTCAGCTTCTTCATCTCCTCCTCTGGGAGCTGATAGCAGTTACGAATGGAAGGCGTAGGTTGCGGAACGGACGAGGCAGTCATGGGGGTGAAGGGGAAGTCTGAGTGGGGGCTGACTAAAGCTGGCCGGAAAAGGCGGCGTGCAGAAGCGATTTCTTTAGTTCTGCCAGCGCCGCGAGCTTGCGTTCGTAGAGCCGCGCCAGCCGCTGCGTCTCGGCGGCGAGGGCGTCGATGTCGGCTGCGACCTCCGCTTGTTTGTCTAACGAAGGGAGCGCGATTGGATAAGGCGCAAGTGTCTCTTTGGTGACGCCAATCTGTCCGGCGGCTCGTTCCGAGTGGTAAATGACGTATTCGAGAATGGCAGGGTGTTTGAGGAAGTAGAAAAGGAACTCTCGGTTGATCTGCGTCTCATCTGGCACGGCTTTCATCAACGCCACGTTGTATGCCCCGTCGAGACCACGCAGGATTTGGAATATCGGAGGGCCGTAACGACCGATCATGATGTCGTCGGCAGTGCAGAATCGTCGTGCCTGCGCCTTAGGAATGTAAACGACATGGTTGTCGCTCTTGTAGTCGCGAATCTGGATGAGCCGAATTGAGTCGGGCGTTTTGGTTTTCGAGAAAACCGCTTTCGGGGGCTGCGAACCACCGACGAACTCGCAAACATCGCCAAGCGTCTTTTCCGCCCAGCCTTGGCCGCGGTGGGTGAAGACGGAGTGGAGGTGGCTTTCGAAGAGGGCGCGGGCGTTTTGGAGGTTCTTTTCGGCGTGGGCTTGCGCGGTCGCCAGCCCGGCAAACGCCTCGTCCAGCACCGCCACGATCCGCTGCTGCTCCGCGAGCGAGGGAAGCGGAATTTGAACTGATTCGACCATTTCTTTCGAAATGACAGTTTGCGCGGCACCGACCGAACCATCGCGAAGACGCTCAACGAGCGTCATCATGTAGTAGTAGAGGTAGAATTGCGCGAGTTTCGAGGTGTGCGGACGAATTGCAGCGACAGAGCGACCAATCGCACAGTCTTCTCCCAAATTGATTTTCCCGCACGTCGCTCCCACCACACAAAGCAAGACATCTGTCCTTTTCGCCATTCTTAGTGGATTAGTTGTCCACTCGCGAATGACGGGACGGAATTCGCCGAACTCGCCAACTTTGACGAAGGGAGTTCCACGTCCTCCAAAATTCGTCTCTTTGCTGGATGGCGCTTGGCCCATCACCAAATCCACAACGTCTCCAAGCGCACAGGTGGTTGTGGCTGCGCTCTTCATTTCAGCAATGCCCCGATCTTTTTCAGCACCGCTGCGCTCTCGGCGTCGAGCGTGGCGATCTCTTGCATGATTTCCGTCGGGCTGCGGTGTGCGACCGCTTCGCCGCCATTCGGGTTCTTCGGCGAGAGGTCGAGCGTCTCGGCGTCGAGCGCCGCCACGTCCACGCTCCAGCTCTTCGCGGAGTCGGCGGAGGTCTTCTGGAGTTTGACGAACTCGGCGAGGTCGTCGTCGTTGAGCGGGTTGGTTTTGCCGAGGTTGCGGCCGGGATCGAGCTGGTAGAACCAGACGCGGCGCGTGGGGCGGCCCTTGGTGAAGAAGAGCACGACGGTCTTCACGCCCGCGCCCTGGAACGTGCCGCCGGGGCAGTCGAGCACGGTGTGCAGATCGCAGGTTTCGAGCAGG
>JAMPXH010000069.1 GCA_023701285.1 Candidatus Didemnitutus sp. | reverse complement strand
CGATGTAGCCCTTGCGGGCGGCCTCCATCACGTAGCCGCCGCCCCAGAGGTAGTGGAAGGCATTGTCCACGGAGACGGTGCCCACGCCGTACTGGTCCGCGAGGCGCATGGCCTCGGCGATGGCGCGGTAGGCGGTGGACTGGCCGAGCTTGCGGTTGGCGTTCCAGATCTTGGTGGCCTTGAACTTTGACGGGCGCTCCTCGATCTGCGCGCCCGGCACGCAGCCCTTCGAGCCGGAGCCGAAGAGGTGGTCGAGGTGGAGGGCCTTGATGCCGTTGTGCGTGCGGATGCCGTGGCGCGTGGCCTCGGCGCAGAAACGCGCGCCTTCGTCGGCCTCGTCGGGCAGGAAACCGCGGTGGCGGTAGGCGGCGGCGATGAGCGCGTTGTGCTGGGCTTCGGGGACGATGTGGAAGGTTTCGGGCATGGGAAAAACAGGTGGGGTTGAGTGGGCGGATGATCGGCGAGGAATCAGACGGCGCGCGCGATCGGTTCCTTGCCGGCGAGGAACCGGGTGAGGTTTTCCACAGCGCAACTGGCCTGGCGTTGCACGCTTTCGTGAGTGCGCGAGCCGATGTGCGGCGTCAGCACGGTGCCGGGCAGTCCGAGCAGCGGGTGATCGGCCGGCGGCGGTTCCTGGTCGAGCACGTCGGCGCCGTAGCGGAGCTGGCCGGTCTTGAGCGCGGCGACGAGCGGTGCGAGCTCGATGAGTTCGCCGCGGCCGGTGTTGACGATGACGCAGCCGGGTTTGAGCAACGCGAGGCGGCGGGCGTCGAGGAGGCCTTTGGTCTTGGTGGTGAGTTTGGTGTGGAGCGAGACGAAGTCGGCCTGCCGGAGTCCGGCGTCGAGGTCCTCGATCCGCTCGAGGCCGTGCCAGCGCGCGAAATCCTCCTCCCAGTAATTGGCGTAGACGAGCACGCGCAGGCCGAAGGCGCGGGCGCGGATCGCGACTTCCTTGGCGATGCGGCCGAGGCCGACGAGCAGGAGGGTTTTGCCGCAGAGTTCGTTGCCCGTGATGCGCGTCCAACGGCCGGCGGCGACGTGGTTGGCTTCGACGACGAGGTTGCGCACGACGGCGAGGAGCAGCGCGAACGTGTGCTCGGCGACGGTGGTGTGGTTGACGCCCGGCGTGAAGAGCACGGGCAGCCCGAGCTCCTTGGCGGCGGCGAGGTCGATCTTGTCGAGGCCGATGCCGTATTTGCTGATGACCTTCAGGCGCGGCAGGGATTTCTGCATCACGGCGCGGGTCATGGCGTCGTCGCCGCACAAGTAGGCGTCGAACTGGCCGGCAAGTTCAAGCATGCGGCTCTCGGGGAGCGGACCGCGCTCGCGGACGAGTTCGAAGCCGGCGGCGGCGAGCATCTCGTGGTGGATGCCGGGCGTGTCTTGGAAGGACGTGGTGGTGAGAAGGACACGGGTCATGGGGAAGGGCGCGAGGCAATACGCCGGGCCCGGCAGTTCAAAGCCATTCTGCGCGCCGGTCGTTAGACCCGCGGTCGCATCGTTGACGCAGGTCGTGACGCCCGACGCTTGCGCCGGCGCGGCCGGCCCCGTAAACCGCCGGTTCGATGAAAGAGAAGCATGCCGCCGCCACCCGCTTGTTGCAACGCCGCCTCCGCGGACGCGTCGATGTGTCCGAGGCCGGCCGCTGGGAGGCCTCGTTCGACAGCAGCAAGGTCTCGTTCCTGCCCGACGCCGTCATCACGCCGCGTGCGGAGCGGGAGATCGGGGTGGTGCTGGAGCTGGCGAACAAGCATCGGGTGCCCGTGACCGTGCGCGGTCGCGGCACGACGTTGATGGGTTCGGCGGCGCCAGTGCGTGGTGGCTGGGTGGTCGACATGACCAAGCTCACGCGGGTCGAAGTCGACGACGAAGCCGGTCTCGCCGTGGCGCAGGCCGGGGCGACGACGCTCGCAATCCAGCAGGCGGCGGAGAAAAAAGGTTGGTTTTACCCGCCCGATCCGTCTTCGCGCGCGTATTGCACGATCGGCGGCAACATCGCCTGCAACGCCGGCGGCATGCACGGCGGCAAATACGGCGTGACGCGCGATTTCGTCGTGGCGCTGCGCGGCTTCCTGCCGACGGGCGAATACGTGGAGTGGGGCACGGCGACGAAGAAGTTCGCCGCCGGCTTCAACCTGCGCGACCTGTGGATCGGCAGCGAGGGCATGCTCGGCATCGTCACCGGGGCCGTGTTGAAACTCATCCCGCAACCGGCGGCGCGCTGGACCTTGCTGACGTCGTTCAAGGACGAGGTGGCCGCGCTCCAGGCCGCGCGCGGGCTTTTCCGCGCGAAGATCCAGCCGGCGATCTGCGAATTCCTCGACCGCGAGAGCGTGCTCTGCGCCGAGCGGGCGACCGGCAAGACCGTGTTTCCCGGCCAGGCCGGCAAGCCGGTCATCCTCCTCGAGTTCGCCGGTGGCGTGGCCGAAGTGGACGATTTGAAGGCCGACGTGCTGGCATGGGCGCAGACGAACGCGCTCGGTTTCCGCGAGGCGCGCAACCGCGCCGAGGCGGAGGAACTCTGGGCCGTGCGCCGCAAGTGCTCGGGCGCGATGTTCGAGCTCGGCGACGCGAAGCTGAACGAGGACATCGTCGTGCCGATGCGCAACTATGTCGCCTTCGCGCGCTACCTCACGCGCCTCAAGCGCGCCTCGCGGCTGGCGATCCCGACCTTCGGCCACCTCGCCGACGGCAACCTGCACGTGAACATCATGTATCACCGCGGCGACCGCGCCGAGGTGAAGCGCGCCGAGGCGGCTGTGCGCGACCTGATGAAAACTGTGGTGTCGCTCGGTGGCGCCATCTCGGGCGAGCACGGCATCGGCCTCGCCAAGACTCCCTTCCTGCGCCTGCAACACCCGCCCGCGCAGGTGAAGGCGATGCTCGCGGTGAAACACGCGCTCGATCCGCTCGGCCTCTGCAATCCCGGGAAGATGTTCGACGTCGTGCAGCTGTGGAAATTCCCCAAGCTCGCGGTGTCGTTCCCGTGGGATCACAAATGACGCCCGACGTCGCGGAGCACCGGTCTCCAACCGGCCGGCGCGCCTGGCCTTGATGGTGGATGAGAAGCACGCGAGCCGCCGGCGTGCGCGGCGCGACGGCACGCCGCGTGGTGCCGTCTCAGCCGGACTCATGCAATTGGACGCGATTCCCGACTGATGAGCTCCTGACCATGGGGTGGTCGCCGCTGTCCCAGCGGCGACAGGCGTCGGTCGGGACACCGACGCCCACCTCCTGCATGATCCCGGCTCAGCGTTTTTGCGCCGGCAACGGCCAGTCGGGGCCGCGTCCGCTCCACGTCTGTTTCTCCACGGGCACGTGGGCGATCTCGTTGAATTGCTGCACGCGGGTCGAGCCGTCGGCGCGCACCTGGATCATCGTGATCGAGCAGTTCGCGATCTCCATGCGCGTCCACTGCTGCGGGTCGACGCCGAGCGCCCGGCAGACGAACCAGCGGATGACGTTGCCGTGGCAGACGAGGAGTTCGTGCGTGCGGCCGGCGGTGGCGGGGGCGGAAAAATGCGTCCACGCGCGGGTGAGTTGTTCCTCGGCGCCGGCGTCGATCTGCGCGGGCTTCAATCCGACGCCGGGCGGCGTGATCTCGTTGAGGCGTGCATCGCGGCGGCAGGGCTGGCCGAGCCGCGCCGCGATGATGTCGCCGGTCTCGCGGGCGCGGGTGAACTCGCTGCTCGTCACCGTGGCAAACGTCACGGGCAGCTGCGCGAGCCGCTCCGCCACGCAGGCCGCTTGCTCCTTGCCGAGCGCGTTGAGGGCGTTGCCGACCTTGTCGTCGGCCTGCGCGTCGTAGTCGTAGAAACCGTGGCGGATGAGGTAGAGCGTGCGAACGGCCGGCTGATCCTGCGCGAAACCGGACAGCGCCAGACCGAGCAGCATGCCGCAGAGGAAAACGAAGCGGGGAAGGGGCATGCGCCACGCTCGCCGGCGGAGGGCGGGGCGGCGAGGCCAAATCCCGCTGCACTCTCGCGCCGACGCGTGCGTCGTCGTCTTACGTGTGTCTTGTCGCGCCAATGCGCTGGAAAATCCCGCGCCGCGCCGCTTAGGCTCGAAGCATGCCCGCCGCCTGCGTCATCCGTCCCTTCGCGCCGCGCGACACCGAGGCAGTCATCGCCTTGTGGCGCGCGTGCGGCTTGGCGCGGCCGCAAAACGACCCGCACAAGGACATCGCGCGCAAGCTGCGGGTGAATCCCGAGTGGTTCCTCGTGGCCGAGCAGGACGGCGCGATCGTCGGCACCGTGATGGCCGGCTACGAGGGGCATCGCGGCTGGATCAACTACCTCGGCGTCGCGCCCGCGCAGCAGCGCGGCGGGCTGGGGCGGCGCTTGATGGACGCAGCCGAGGCGCGTTTGCGTGCGGCCGGTTGCCCGAAGATCAACCTGCAGGTGCGCCCCGACAACCGTGCCGCGATCGCGTTCTACGAGCGCATAGGTTTCGCGGTCGAGGGCGCGATCAGCTTGGGCAAGCGGCTGGAGCGCGACTGAGGCCTCATCACGCGGCGCGCGGCCGGTGACGCTCAGGCCGCGACCGCCTCGTCCTCGCCGGCGCGGCGGCGGTTGCTGACGTTGTTGCCGTCGTCGGGGTGCAGTCGCCAGAAGCTGAGTGACGAGACGATCGTGACCGCCCCGAGCAGGCCGAAGGCCTGATGCAACGCCGGCAGGAGGTCCGCGCGGTGCGATGGCGGGACATCGCCAAGGAACCACGCCGCCACGAGCGAGGCGAAGGCCACGCCGAAGCTCAGCGCCATCATCTGCGCGGTGCTCGCGATGCTGGTCGCCATGCTCGCTTCGCGGTCGGGGATGTCGGCGTAGACGAGCGTGTTCATGCTCGTGAATTGCAGCGACGAGAAGAAACCCTGCGTGAAGATCAGCAGCAGCAGCGCCCAGAGCGGCGTGGCGGTCGAGATGAACGAGAACACCAGCATGGTGACGCCCACCATCGCGGTGTTCACCATCAGCACCTGCCGGTGGCCGAAGCGGCCGAGGATCCTCTGCGCGAGCAGCTTCATCGCGATCGCCGCCAGCGCCTGCGGCATCATGAGCAGGCCCGCCTGCCACGGCGCGTAGCCGAGCCCAAGTTGGTAGAGCAGGGGAAGCAGGAACGGCATGCCGCCCACGCCGAGGCGCGTGACGATGCCGCCGAGCACCGCCACCCGGAACGACCGCACGCGGAACAGCGCCAGCTCGAGCACCGGATGTCGCTCGCGGCTCTCATGCCACGCGTAGCCGGCGAGCAGCACCACCGCCACCGCGAACATGAACAGCATCGGCCCGGGCGGCATCGAGTGCTCGCCGAACACCTCCAGCACATACGACAGCAGCGCGATGCCGCTGCCGAAGAGCAGGAAGCCCGTGCGGTCCAGCGGCGCCACGTCCGGATCGCGGAAATCCGGCATGTGCCGCCGCACCAGCCACCAGCCGAGCACGCCGAGCGGCAGGTTGAGGAAGAAGATCGTCCGCCACGGCAGCCAGTGCACGATCACGCCGCCCACGAACGGCCCCAGCAGCGGCCCGAGCAGCGCGGGGATGACGACGAAGTTCATCACCGCCATCATCTGCGAGCGCGGGAACGTCCGCACCAGCGCGATGCGGCCCACCGGCGTCATCATCGCGCCGCCGATGCCCTGCAGCACGCGCGCCGCCACCAGCATCGGGATGTTCAACGCCAGCCCGCAGGCCAGCGAACCGAGCGTGAACAGCGCCACCGCCCACGTGAACACCCGGCAGGTGCCGAACCGGTCCGCCATCCAGCCGCTGATCGGGATGAACACCGCCAGGCACAGCGTGTAGCTCGTCAACACGGCCTTCAGGCTCAGCGGCGCCACTTGCAGGCTCTCCGCCATCGTCGGCACCGCGGTGTTCAGGATCGTCGCGTCGAGATTCTCCATGAACAGCGCCGTGGCCACGATCCAAGGCAGGAAGCGCTTCGATTGCGCTTCCCGCGTCTCCGGACTGCCTGGGCTCACCTCGCCGCTCATTTTTCCCTGCTTACGCGACCGCACGCCGGACGGCAAACCTCGCGTGCGTGCCAAGCCGCCTGCGCCGCGGCTGCCGGCGGCTTTCCGCCCTCCGTTCCGCCCGGGTGCAGGGTGGGGCGCGTTGCCTGTGAATATCTTATTTTCCCGGGGGTGTTTTTACCGTTGCGCGGGCAAAATGCGCTCCCTGTAGTTTTCCGCTTTCGCTCAATGCATCTCCGCGCGCTCAAGCTCCACGGCTTCAAAAGTTTTGCCGACCAGACCAGGCTCGATTTCCAGCCGGGCGTGACGGCGATCGTCGGACCCAACGGCTGCGGCAAATCCAACATCGCGGACGCGATCCGCTGGGTGCTCGGCGAACAGAGCGCCAAGGCCCTCCGCGGCGGCAAGATGCAGGACGTGATTTTCGAGGGCGCGGACACCCGCAAACCCGCGCAGCTCTGCGAAGTCGCGCTCCTCCTCACCGAGTGCGAGAAGCAGCTCGGCAGCGAGTTCCACGAGATCGAGATCATGCGCCGCGTCTCGCGCGACGGCTCGAGCGAATACTACTTCAACGGCCAGCCCTGCCGCCTGAAGGACATCCACAAGCTTTTCATGGACACCGGCGTCGGCCGGACCAGCTACTCGATCATGGCGCAGGGCCAGATCGACCAGATCCTCTCGTCCAAGCCCGAGGAGCGCCGCGTGGTGTTCGAGGAGGCCGCCGGCATCACCAAATACAAGAGCCAGCGCCGCGAGGCCATGAGCAAGCTCGCGCTCACCGAGCAGAACCTCGCCCGCGTCTCCGACGTCATCGCCGAGGTCGGCCGCCAGATCGGCTCGCTCCGCCGCCAAGCCGCCAAGGCCATCCGCTACAAGCGCCTCAGCTTCCGCCTCCGCCAGCTCGCGCTCGCCCACGGCGCCCGCCAGTGGGGCCAGCTCTCGCAGGCGCTGAACGAGTTCGAGAGCCGCGTCGCTGGCATGCGCGGCGATGCCGAGTCCCGCCGCGCCACGCTCGACGAGAAGACCCGCGCGCTCGACGAGCAGAAGTCCGCCCGCGCCGCCCTTCACCAGCGCCTGCAGGACACGCAGGCCATGGTTTTCGAGCTTCGCTCCCAGCGCGAAGGAGCCGACAACGCCGCCAACATGGCCCAGGTGAAACGCTCCGGCCTCGCCGAGCGCCTCGCCTCCGCGCAGGACGGCGTCGCCGAGCTCGAGATGCAGATCCGCGAGCTCGCCTCGCAGGTCGACACCGGCGCGCAGGACAAGCAGATGCAGCTCTCGTTGCTCGGCAGCTCCGACGCCGTGTTCCAGGAGCGCAACCGCGAGCTCGCCCTCATCGAGGGCGAACTCACCAAATTCGAACAGCAGCTCAACCAGGACAAATTCCACCTCCTCCAGATCGAGAGCTCGGTCGCGCGCCTGCGCACCGACAGTTCCGGCCTCGAGGTCGACGCGCGCACCAGTCAGCACCGCTACGAGCAGGTCGCCGCCGAGATTGCCGAGATCCAGGGCGCGCTCGAAGCCGCCCGCCAGGCCCTCGGCGAGGTCCGCACCCGCCTCGAGGAGGCGCGCGTCGAGCAGAGCCGCCAGAACAACGAGGCGCAGGCCGCGCAGGCCGCCTTGCAGGAGGCCACCGCGAAGTTCCGCGACGCCCAGCGCCGCCTCCAGGAAATCGACCGCAATCTCGCCCAGAAGACCGCCCGCCTGAAGCTCCTCCAGCAGCTCCACGAGAAGTGGGAAGGCTTCGGCGAAGGCGCCAAGGCCATCCTCCAGGGCCGCTTCACCGCAGTCCTCGGCGAACAGAAAGCCACGCCCATCACGCAGGGCCTCGAAGTGAAGGCCGAGTTCGCCAAGGCCGTCGAGGCGCTCCTCGGTGCCTCGGTCGAGGCCATCTCCGTCGCCGATCTCGACACCGCGCAGAAGATCCTCGCCCAGCTGGAAAACGAGAAGATCGGCAGCGTGTGCCTCAGCCTGCCGTCCTTTGGTGCCGCCACCACCGCCGCGGGCGATCTGCCGGCGTTCCTGAAGCCCGCCACCGCCACGCTCGCGCACCTCGACACCGGCCACCCGGCCGCTTCGCTGCTATCGGCCTGCTACGTGGCCGACGACCTCACGGCCTTCCTCGACTTCTGGAAGGCCAACCCGACGTTCAGCTTCCTCCTCGTCGCCACGCCGAAGGGCGACCTCGTCGACCGGCGCGGCCTCGTCTACGGCGGCCACCACAAGAAGCCCGCCAACTCCATCGTGCAGCGCGAGGTCGATCTCCGCGAGACCGGCAAGGCCGTCATCGCCGAGCAGGCCGCGCACGACGAGCAGCGCGCCCTCATCGAGCAGATCAACGCCGCGCTCAACGCCGCCGAGCAGGCGCTCGAGCAGAAGCGCAAGGACGTGCTCGCCGCTTCCCAACTCGCCACCACGCTCCACGCCGAGGAGAAGGCCGCCCAGCGCAACCACGACGAGATCGCGCACCGCCTGCAGCGCATGCAGAACGAGTCGGCGACCGTGAAGCGCGACCACGACGAGGCGCTCGCCCGCCACGCGAAGGCCCAGGCCCAGCTCGCCGAGGCCAACGCCGAAGTCGAGGCGCAGAAGCAGAAGATCGCCCAGGCCGAGTCCGCCATCGCCCAGCGCCGCGCCGAGCGCGACCAGCAGAAGGAATCCCTAGCCCAGGCCCGCCTCGAACTCGCCGAGCGCCGCCAGAAGGTCGAAGTCCTCGACCGCGGCCTCTCCGAGATGGAGCGCCGCCGCGTGCAGATGGCCGACCTCCACGACCAGCGCCAGATCGAGATCGAGACCTGGACCGAGCAGATCGCCCAGCTCGAGCAGGAGACCGAGGGCCAGCGCCGCCGCGCCGAGGAGATCGCCATCACGCTCGGCATCGCGCAGCAGAACGTCGAATCCGTCCGCCAGGAACTCGCCGCCGTCGAGACCGCGATCAACACCGTCGAATCCGGCATGAGCAGCATCCGCACCGAGGCGGAGTCCGCCATGGCCGAGCTCTCGCGCAACGAGGTGAAGGTCGCCGAGACGCGCGCCCGCGTCCAGTTCCTCACCGAAGAGATCACGCACGAATTCCAGGTCGATGTCGCTGCGCTCGAGTGGAAGCGCCTCCTCTGGCACGCCGACGACGAGCCCGAAGGCATCAAGGAACTCGACCTCGACGAAGAGGATGAGGACGGAGCACCGAAGACGGAGGACCGAGGACAGAAGGCGGTGGCCGCGCTTCCCGCCTCGGCCGAGGTAGCGGCCGTCGTCTCTGACGGCCATTCTGATGGCGCTCAGCCCTCCGCTCCCAGCGCCTCCGCCGCCGAACCGGCCAAGCCCGCGCGCCGCAAAAAGAAGAAGGAAAACAAGGGCGAGCCGACCGAGGCCGACTTGGCCGCGCTCGAGAACACCGATTGGGAGCCGATCAAGGCCGAGATCGATGCGCTCCGCCAGCGCCTCGGCGCGATGGGCGCCGTCAACCTCGTCGCCATCGAGGAATACTCCGAGCTGAAGCAGCGCTACGAGTTCCTCAAGACCCAGGTCGACGACCTCACCAACGCCAAGGCCGCGCTCCTCAAGGCGATCGATGACATCAACCACACGTCGCTCGAGCAGTTCAAGGTCACCTTCGAGCAGATCCGCAAGAACTTCGCCTACACCTTCAACATCCTCTTTGGCGGCGGCCGGGCCGAGATCGAGCTCGTCACCGCCGAGGACCCGCTCGAGAGCGGCATCGAGATCGTGGCGCAGCCTCCGGGCACCAAGCTCAAGGGCATCACGCTCCTCTCCGGCGGCCAGAAGACCCTCACCGCCGTCGCGCTGCTCTTCGCGCTCTACATGGTGAAGCCCTCGCCGTTCTGCTTGCTCGACGAGTTGGACGCGCCGCTCGACGAGTCGAACATCCACCGCTTCACCAACCTGCTGAAGCAGTTCGTCGACAGCTCGCAGTTCATCATCATCACGCACAACAAGAGCACCATCGCCGCCGCCGATGCGCTCTACGGCGTGACGATGCAGGAGCGCGGCGTCTCGCGCACGCTCTCGATGAAGTTCGACAAGACCACCGGCGAAGCCGAGGCGCTGCCGGTTACCGTCGCCGACGCCGTCCGCAACGCCAAGCCCAAGGCCCACGAGGTCTGAGTCCGCGTTGGGCGCGTCGTCTGCGTCGCGCCGCTCCGCGAACCATTCCGCCGTCCGGACAGGAATTCCGCTTGGCGCCGCGTCGCCGGGCGCAAATCCGTTCTTGCGGTCCGGGGCGCAGGCATAGTGTTAGCACCGTCTCTACCCCCATCCACCCCTGCAACTGATGAACTCATTGCGTTTGTCCGCGCTTGGCGCGTTCACCCTGCTCGTGTCCCTCGCGTCCGTGGCGGCCCAGTCCGCCCCGGCCCTTCGTAGCTACAACAGCTACTATTTCTTCGGCGACAGCCTCACCGACAGCGGCAACCTCTACGCTGCCACCGGCGGCGCCAATCCGCCCGCCGTCGTGCCCGGCACCGGCACCGGTTACTTCAACGGTCGCTTCTCCAACGGCGCCACCTATGCGGAATACCTCCGCCCCGGTCTCGCCAATCACATCACCGCTGCGGCCTCGGTGAAGACGAACCTCAACTTCGCCTTCGCCGGCGCCCAGGCCTCCGGCGCCGCCGCGCTCCCGCCCGCGCTCGGTCTGCAGGTCGGCCTGTTCCAGTCGCGCGCCATCACGCCCACGGGCAACGACGTCTTCGTGCTCCTCGCGGGCGCGAACGACCTGCTCAACGCCATCCAAGTGCCGGCCAACCAGAACGCCACCGCCATGACCGCCACCGGTGTGGCTGCCTCCACCGCCGTCGCCACCGCCGCGCAGAACCTCGCTGGCCTCGGTGCGAAGAACATCTTCGTGCTCAACCTGCCTGACATCTCGCGCACGCCCCGCTTCACCACCGGTAGCGGCGCCGCCGGCGCGCTCTTCATGCAGAACGGCGTCCTCGCGTTCAACAACGACATCCGCACCCGGCTCGCCGCGCTCAATCTCCCCGCCGGCACGAACCTCACGCTCTTCGACCTGAGCGCCGTCTTCAACACGCTCATTGCCAACCCCTCGCTGTTCGGCTTCAGCGTCACGAACCAGGAATACCTCGGCGTGCTCGCCGCTGGCGGCACGCCCGGTCCCGTGGGCAACTACGTCTTCTTCGACGGCATCCACCCGACCACCAAGGCCCACCAAGTCCTCGCCAGCGCGCTCGTCGAGGCGCTGAACCCCGAGTTCGTTCTCGGCACCGCCGCTGTGCAGAGCACCGTCGTGCTCGCCTCCACCGACCTCGCTGCCGACCTCGTCGACGACCGCCTCTCGCTCATCCGCCAGGGTGCCCGCCGCGAGCGCGCTGACGGTTGGGTCAATTACAGCTACAAGGACGCCGCGCGCGATTGGAACGGCTACCAAGCGGAGTTCGATTATCAGGCGAGCGTCATCAGCGCCGGCTTCGACGCCCAGGTGTTCGACTCCGTGCTCGCCGGCCTCGCGGTCTCCGCCGAGACGGCTGACGTCGATCTCGCCGGCGGCGCCGGCACCTTCCGCCTCGGCGGCCAGATGGTGCACGCCTACGCCCATTGGGATGCGGGCGCGTGGTTCGTGCAGGCCGCGGCCGGCCTCGGCTCGCACGACCTCAGCAGTATCGTCCGCACCACCGCGCTCGGCGGCCTGCCCACCTTCGGCAAGACCAAGGGCAACCGCTGGACCGGCGCGCTCAAGGTCGGCGGCGAATTCGGCAACGAGAGCCTCCGCTTCACGCCCTTCGCCGGTGTTCGCTACGCCCGCGCCCGCCTCGATGCCTACAGCGAGACTGGTGTCGGCGGCTTGAACTTCAGCTTCGACGGTCAGACCGCCATCAGCTTCGACGGCCTCGTCGGCGCCACCGCCGACTGGAGCGTCCCCGCCGGCGACCACCCGCTCATCGTCAGCCTCAGCGCGCTCTACCAGAGCGATCTTGGTGACGACACCCGCGACGTTTCCGGTCGCCTCGCCGACACCGTCGCCGCCACCAACACGCTCGCGGCCGAGGACGGCCTCGGCGAGAGCTTCAAGCTCGGCGTCCGCGTCGCCGGCAAGATCGGCGGCAAGTGGGGCTGGTCCGCCGGTTACCAGGCCGAGATCCGCGACGACGGCGACACCGCCAGCCAATACTCGCTCTCGGTGCACACCGGCTTCTGAGCCGCCGACCAACGAGCGCCGTCGTAGCGCTCACTCTGCGAAGCCCGCGCGACCCGCGGGCTTTTTTCATGTTCCGGAGACCGTTTTTCAGGCGTGTTCACCGGGGTTTCGCGCGGCGCTCAATCCGCATCATGACTTTACTCGCGGACCGAGCGCGCTAAACTGCTCAGCAATTCCCACGCACCTGCGGGCCACAGGCGCCAACCTTGGTTAGTTTTCACCGAAGGTCAGCCATGAGCCTGTCTCCCGATATTTCCGGCGCAGATGCCGTGCCGCCCGCTTCGAGTCCTTCCTTGGCCTCCTGTGCCGGCATGGAACGGTTGGTGCGCGCGGTGCAGGATCTCTCGCGGGTCCGCAGCGTCGAGGAGATCCGCGAGATCGTGCGCCACGCGGCCCGGGAGCTCACCGGCGCGGACGGAGCGACCTTTGTCCTGCGCGACGGTGACCAGTGCCACTACGTCGATGAGGATGCGATCGCGCCGCTTTGGAAGGGGCAGCGCTTCCCCTTGCACACCTGCGTCAGCGGCTGGGCCATGACCAACCGCCGGTCGGCGGTGATCGCCGATGTTTTCGACGATGTGCGTGTGCCCGTCGACGCCTACCGTCCCACGTTTGTGAAGAGCCTCGTCATGGTGCCGATCCGCACCGACGACCCGGTCGGCGCGATCGGCAACTATTGGTCCACCCCGCACCGCGCGACTGCGGAGGAGGTGCAGGTGTTGCAGGCGCTCGCCAACACCACTGCGGTCGCGATGGAAAACGTGCGCGTCTATCAGGAACTCGAGAAGCGCGTGCGCGACCGCACGCTGCAACTGGAGCATGCGAACCAGGAACTGTCCTCCTTCGCCACCTCCGTCTCGCACGACCTGCGGGCGCCGCTCGCCGTCATCAGCGGCTATGCCGATCTCCTGCGCCTCACCAGCGCAGAGGCGCTCGACGAGAAGGCCCGGAGTTACCTGCAGCAGATCCCCGTGCATGTGATGCGCATGTCGGCCTTGATCGACGATCTGATGCGCTTGGCCAAGATCCGCACCGCGGAGCTCTCGGTGACCTCGGTGGATCTCACGGCACTGGCCCGCGACATCGCCCGTCAGCTCGAGGCCGCCCATCCCGGGCATCCGGTCCGCTTCGTCGCTCAGGATCTGCCGCCGGTTAAAGGCGACGAGCCACTCCTGTGCATCGCGCTGGAGAACCTGCTCTCGAACGCGTGGAAATACACGCAGCGCACAAACGGGGCAACGGTGGTCTTTGGCGGGCGCGAGGAGCCGGATGGCACCTTCGGCTACTTCGTGCGCGACAACGGCGCGGGCTTCGCCGCGGAGGATGCCGGCCGCTTGTTCGTGCCGTTCCAGCGTCTGCATGTGGCGGCGGACTTTCCCGGCACGGGCGTGGGACTCACGATTGTGGCCCGCATCATCGAGAAGCACGGCGGTCGGGTCTGGGCCGACGGCACGCCGGACGCCGGTGCGACCTTCCACTTCACGCTCGGCCTGCCCGAGTAGGCGAGGCGTCCGCTGTGGGCGCGGCACGCCGACGGCATGCCGCGTTTTGCGCCAAGCGGTCATTGCCATGCTCCTCGTGGCCGGCATCCTCGGGTCACGTCCCGCGTCGCGGGGTGCGTCCGCCCTTCTCCCCATGTCCCAAGACCCCAACGCCGAATTCGACCACGCCGTGCTCGATCGCATCGAACAAAGCCCGCACGGGCTCATGCCCGTCACGCCGGCCTATCAGGATGCATTACGCCGGCTCTACGCCGCCCGGCAGATTTACGCCAACGCCGATCACAAGGACGGCCACGTCACCGCGCGCTCGCTCGCGCAGCGCCCGGTCTTCCACGCGGCGAACCTGACGGACTTCATCGCCGGCACGGTCGGCGAGGATGCGCTCGAGCCGAACGCCGCCATCTACGACCGCTACGTGCAATCGCTGCCCGCCGAGGCGCGTGCCCGCGCGGAGAGCTTTCGCGTGCCGGTGATCGGCAAGCCCATCCTGCACCGCGCCAAGCATGGTGCCACGACGGTCCACGATCCGCTGCACATGCTCTTTCTCGTGCCCGGCGCGGGCCCGAACCCGGGGCTGCCCGGCAATTACCTGCACGGTGCGCTGTTCCACGTCGGTCCCGACGAGGCCAGCGGCGCTTGGGTGCTACAGGTGCACGATGCCGCCGACGGCGGCGCGGAGTTCAAAACGCAAAAACTCGCTGACGCGCTCACGACTTTGCAGGACGTCCTTGCTTCCGCGCCTTTCCATCTCACCGAACTCGAAGCCCTCGGCTTCCGGATGACGTAGACTGCCGCCGCTGCGGCCGGGACTGGCAGGCCCGGTTCAACTGATCAGTAGCAAACGGGTTTCGCCGGCCGAGGTTGCCGGGGCGCGGTGGATGCACGGCGGGACGGGATTGCCCGGATACGCGATGGCGATGCGCCAGAGATTGAAATGTCCGAATGAAAACGGCTGCGCGCCCGGCGCCGCGGAGTAGTGCAGATCGTAACAGTGGTCCGCGAGAAATGCGCGGAAGCCCTCGTCGTCCGCACCGCCGTGGAGTTCGAGCAAGCGAGCGCGTGTCGCCGGATCGTCCACGCGGCGCACCGCCTCCTCGTTGCGCAAGCCTTCGCTCGTCCGGCCGAAATACGTGCAGAGATAGGTATCAGCCGGCACGGGCGCGCGGTCCGCGTGCCATGAAAAGACATCGGTCGCGACGATCGCGTGCGGGTCGTCGTGCTCGCCGCCGTTGAGGTAATTCAGCACCGGGTCGAGTTGCCGGTCGCGCAGCAGGCGGAAGTCGGCGAGCATGGCGTCGACCGCGAGTCGTCCGCCCGCGCTCAGCGGCAACGCCCGCAACTCCGCCTCGTCGAGCGCGTGAATGCCTTCCTCGCCGCGGGCCAGTCGCGCCGCCACCTCCGCAAAATCCCCCGGCAGCGCGCGCGGCCAGCAGAGCGCATTCACGCCGTCACGCAGCGGCGTCTCGACGAGTTCGGCGAACGAGGCCACGTGGCGGATGCGAGAGGGAGAGCTCACCGGAAATCAGGTTGGACAGCGAGATACACGGAAGGCGGAACAAATGGCGAACCCGCGGTCTTGACCCGGCTAGAATTGCACGTCCCGGCAGCGGGCATCGAGTTTGGCGGCGATGGCAGCGATCTGCTTGTCACTCAGCACGGCGGAGCCGCTGGGAAGGAACTTGGCGAGACCCTTGGGATTGGTGACTCGGGCCAGGCGCGCTTGGCGCGAGGGCTTTTGCTCGACCCACCAGCCGGGCAACGTGAGCACGGGTGAGACGTGAAAGCGTTCGCCGAGGTCGGCTCTGATTGTTTCGGCGAGCCACAGCGCATTGCGCTCGGCTTGCTCCAGGCCGTGGTTGTCCTCGCCCCAAGGCCAGATGAGCACCTGTCCGTCGAAGTAAACTTTGTGGTCGTCGAAGCCGGGGCGTGCATTCCCTTTGCGCCGGGTCTTGGTTTCGATGGCGAACACGCCCTGCGGGCCAACCGCGACGTGGTCGACGTTGAACTTGGTGCCGTTGCTCTGTCCGGGGACGTCGTGGAAGATATACCAACCTGCGCGCTTCAGCGGTTCGAGGTGATCCGCGACGATGCGTTCGCCAAAGTAGCCTAGGTGCCGGTTGCCGTTTTCCTGCGCTCGGCGTGCCATCCAGCGCGCCGCCAGCCAGTAGGTGACCAAAAACACGAGCACCGCGACTGCCGCGCCAGGCAAGACAAGAGCCTTCGGCAGACGTGCAGCGAGGATCAGCACACTGAGTCCCAGCAAAGCCGGCACACAGCTGGCCCACAGTAGGTGGATGGGCTCTTCCTCATCAGACTTGCGCACCTGATTGAGCAACGTTTCCCCGGGCTGTCGGCACAGCTTGGTTTCTTCGCCGAAGGGAAGGCGAGTTTTGCGTTGGCGCTTCTGCCACCAGAGCAGACCAACGACGGTCGCGCCGAAGAGAAGCATGTAGATGAGTGGGTAGAGCGTGTTGTTCAGAGTCATGCCAATGGAATGCTGGACGGTTGCCCAAGGGGAGGCGAAATCGTGGGCGCTAACGACTGAATTATCAGCTCACCGCGCACGCGTTGGAAATCCCAATTCCGCCGCGGGAACGGATGTTGATTCAATCAACGAGATGAGTGCAGGAGTGACGGTGAACCACTCATAACCACGCGTGCCTTCCTTGGCTCGCTGCAACGCCCGGAACTGTCGGTGCAGTTCTCGCTCTTTGTCCTCGGCCGCTCTCATCGGCTGAGGCAAGCCTCGGAACGGGATAACTCCGAGCAGCGTGATCGGCTCGTGATTGGCAGATTGGATCGCCGCTAAACGGGATTTCATGGTGCTCCAAGACGTCACGCCGATCTTGATCGCAGCTGGCGGATCTCCGGCCGCGATGAAATACACCACTGCGTCCTTGGCCCACCAGGCAAGCTGGCGAAAGTTGGTGGACGTGCCCGTAGGCCTCATATTTTCGGTTTGCGGGAGGCTTCGATGCGGGCGCGCTCCTCGGCTTTGGCCTTAGCTTTCTTATAAGCATCCCATGTCAGTGCAAAGCCTGTGACTTTAGTCCATTTGCCTGTGCTGCCATCGCCACGCTTCCACTCGCGTTGCAGTTTGGCGATGGACGGCTTGGTTATCTCTACCCATTTGGACCCTTGAGAGTTATTGTTCAGCACCAGCTGAAATTGGTCCTCGGTCCAGTCGCCTTGCTTAGAATACGCGATGCGCAGGCATTTGCCATCGACGATGTCGCAGACGATGCGCCAGTCGCCTTCGGCGAAATGAAGCTGCGGGCCAAGGGGTATGATCTTTCCTTGTGCAATGATGCTATGTTGCGCTTGCAGCCGCGGTGGGCCGAAACGCTCGATCAGCTGCTTTTCCGTTTCACCAAGGCGGGCTTGCCCTGCGGTCACGAAGAGCAGGCAAGAGAAACACAGGATACCCCAAAGACGAAGGAGTTGCGGCGTGTGTGGTGGATTTGTGAGCATGGTGTTCGGCTGAACCAGCGGGAGAGAAAGTTGGCGATCGGATCGGAGGACATCAGCAGAAGGCAGTGAGCGGAGAGCGGTGAGCAGTCAGCGGGAAGGCGGCGGGGGCGGCAAGCGTGTGCGGGGGCAGAAGCCGCGAGCACTCCAGGGACGGAGGGTCAGAGGCCGAATTCGGACCAGTCGGTTACGGTGCGGCGATAGCCGTTTTCTTCCACGAGGATTTGGGAAGAGCGCGTGAGCTTGCCGTCGCGATAGAGGTTCACCAGGCCTTGGGCGTTGAGCGGACCGAGCGTCTGGCCGGAGGACGTGACGTAGAAACTTTTGGCGGCGGAACCGGTGGCAGCTCCGGGGGCGAAGGCGGTGGCGCGCTGATGCTCGGGGCGCGTGTTCCGTTCGATCTGCGCGAGCTTTTCGATGCCGTAGCCGAGGGCGAGGTAGAAGGCCAAAGACAGCAGAGATGCAACGGTGATCAGCAGTGCAAATCCGACCGGCATCCATCCGCTTAGGCTGCGAATTTGATACCACACATAACAGCCAACGAAGATGGAGAGGGGAACGGAGATGGCAGCGAGTCCGTAGAAGAACGAAGTCAGGACCGGGCGGCGGAAGGTGTTTGGCATCGGTGGGTGGGATCAGGATTTGGGCGGTGTCGTTCGTGAGCGGGAAGGCTTGGGGCGGAGCTGCGCGTGGAAGCCGATCTCCCGTTTGGGTCTGGGCGTGGGCGAGAGCAGTTGGCGGATGGCGGCGAAGAGTTCGCGGATGGCACCGTCGTGCGTGGAGAGCTGGCGCTCGAGGGCGGCGAGCTTGGCGGCGAGTTGGCGGTTTTCGGACAACATCTCGCGCAGGCGCACGAAGGCGCGGATGAGGGCGACGCTCACTGCGGCGGCTCGCTCGGTGCGCAGCACACTGGCGAGCATGGCGACGCCTTGCTCGGTGAAGACGCGAGCGGGTTTGCGTCGACCGCCGTGAGCAGAACTTGATGTGCCAAGTTGGAACATCAAGTTGGCCGTCTCTTCTGTAGTGAGGTAGAACGCGAAATCCTCCGGGAAGCGGTCAGGATGCCTGCTGGCAGCGCGATTGAGCTCCCGCGTTGTGGTGCCGTAGAACCGGGCGAGATCGGAATCGAGGAGCACGCGCTTGCCGCGGATGAAGAGGATGCGCTGCTGGATACTGGCGGTGGGGAGGAGGTCGCTCATGCCGAGAGCGCTGCGGCGTGGCCCCACCGATAGCGCGCCCCAAAGCGTCGCGGGTGGTCGCTGATGCAGCAACCTGAAACTCACGATGCCCGATTGGTGATGGGCGTCGTTTCGCAGGGAGCGAAGGGAGCGTCTCACCGCGGAAGCGCGGGGTGGTGGTCGGGACGACCGTGGCTACCCGGAGCGCGAGGCCGTCGCGTAGAGTGGGCGTTTGTTGCCCACGGGCGGCTCGTTCGGAGAACTCGCCCTACCAGATGACTCGCCCTACCAGTGCGTGCGCCGGTTCAGAGGATCAGGTCGGGCGGGACGTTGGCGAGGGCGTCTTCCATCGTCGTGAGGCCCATCTTCACCTTGAGCATCGAGTCCTGGTGGAGGGTCTTCATGCCGTTGCGCATGGCGACGCGCTTGAGCTCGGCGACCTCGGCTTCCTTGTTGATGGCCTCGGTGAGCTCCTCGGAGTTCGTCATCAGCTCATGGATGCCGACGCGGCCCTTGTAGCCGGTGCCGCCGCAGACGTGGCAGCCGCCGGGCGCGGCCTTGTAGATCTCGTATTTCCCTTCGCCGAGGGCCTTGGTGAGGATATCGAGCTCGCGACCTTCGGGGGTGTATTTGACTTTGCAGTTCTTGCAGGCGCGGCGGAGCAGGCGCTGGGCGCAGACGCAGACGAGCGAGGCGGAGATATTGAACACCTCGATGCCCATCTCGGTGAGGCGGGCGACGGTGGAGGGCGCGTCGTTGGTGTGCAGCGTGGAGACGAGCAAGTGGCCGGTGAGCGCGGCTTCGACGGCGATGCCGGCGGTCTCCTCGTCGCGGATTTCGCCGACGAGGATAACGTCGGGGTCCATGCGGAGATAACAGCGGAGGGCGCGGGCGAAGGTGAGGCCGATCTGGCGGTTCATCTGCATCTGGTTGATGCCGCCGAGGGTGTATTCGATCGGGTCTTCCGCGGTCTGGATGTTGATGTCGGGCGTGTTGATCTCGCCGAGCGCGGAGTAGAGCGTCATCGACTTGCCGGAGCCGGTCGGGCCGCAGTGCAGGATCATGCCGTAGGGCTGGCGGATGCAGTCGCGGTATTTCTGGAGGTTTTCCTCGGAGAAACCCAGCGCCGGGAGCGGCAGCGTGGACTTCTGTTTGTCGAGGATACGCATGACGACCTTCTCGCCATGGTTCATCGGGCCGGTGGCGACGCGGAGGTCGATATCGATGTTCTTTTTCGTGTATTTCTTGAAGACGATGCGTCCATCCTGCGGCAACCGGCGCTCGGAGATGTCGAGGTTGCACATGATCTTCAGGCGGGCGACCATGGCGCCGACGACCTGCTTGGGGAGGCGGAGCTTCTCGACGCACATGCCGTCGATGCGGTAGCGGACCATGAGCTCCTTTTCCTGGGGCTCGATGTGGATGTCGGAGGCGCCGGCGATGTAGGCGTCCTCGATGATGCGGTTGACGAGCTGGATGATCGGGGCGGAGTCCTCCTTGTCGAGTTCCTCGGCCTTCACCTCGCTGGAGCCGCCTTCGCTGTAGGCGGTGCCGATGATGTCGGCGACCTCGGTGATGTCGACGTCGTCCTGCTCGACCTTGGGGCCGGCGGCCTTGGCGTCCTTGAAATATTTCTTGATGAGTTCCTCGAGGTAGGTGGCGGGGGCGACGCGGACCTCCTCGAGGTGCATGTCGGTGGCCTGCTGGAACGACTCGCGCTTGGCGTAGTCGAGCGGGTTGGCCATGAGCACGATGACGCCGTTGGTGCCGACCTTCTTGATGGGGAAAACCTGTTCGCGGCGGATGACGGCGTCGCCGATGACTTCGACGAGCTTCTCGTCGACCTCGCCGTCGTCGAGTTTGGTGACGAGCGGCAGATCGGTGAACTTGGCGATGAACTTGGCGGTGTCCTCGGCGCTGAGCTGGAACTTCGGGTCCAGCATGCGCTGGATGAGCGAGGACGAATACTCGGCGACCTCCTGCAGGACGGTGAGGTCCTTCTGGGTGAACTGGCCGTTGGTGCCGGCGGCGGGCTCCTTGTTGAGGACCTGGATGGCGCCGATGACGATGTTGGTCTTCAGCGGCACGGTGAGCATCGAGTGGACCTCGAAGCCCGTGTTCATGTTCTTGAGCGAGCCGGCCTCGGGGCTCTTGTCGTGGAAGAAGAGCGGTTCGCCCGACTGGATGACCTTGCCGACGTTGCCGGTGCCGGTGGGCAGGCGCAGGGCGAGGAGCTTCTTCGAGGTGTCGCGGAATTGGATCTCCTTGTCCTTGTCCGCGCCCCAGAGGGTGGGGGAGTAATAGACGTGCTTGAAGGCGATCTCGCCGCTTTCGACGAGGTAGAGCGTCATCGACTGGGCCTGCAGGGCCTCGACGACCTTGCTCGCGGTGAGCTCGATGACCGAATTGACGTCCTCGCGGCTGGGCGCCGGCTTGGAGATAACCTTGATCAGCAGCGAACGCCGGAGCGTGCCCGTGAGAGTGCTTTGGTTGGCCATGGAGCGAGTCGGTGCCGGGCGGCCGGACGAGGGGAGAAAACTCGGCGCGCGCAGCGAAATCGGCCTTGCACATAAGTCGGAATTTCCGCGTGGTCGAGGGCGAACTTCGCATGCTCGCCTGGCTCAATGACGTGTGGTTGAAACTCGCTCCCGGAGCGGCCGCGACCGACGCCGGCGAGGCCGGGGCGCGGGGCGAGCAGGCGGCGGCGGACTTCCTCCAGCGCCGCCACGGCTTCGCGATCGTCGCGCGCAACTGGCGCAGCCCGCGCGACCGGCGCGACGAGATCGACCTCGTGGCGCGCGACGGCGACGTGCTCGTCTTCGTCGAGGTGAAGGCGCGCTCCGCCGACGCGATGGTGCCGGGCTACTTCGCCGTGAACGAGCGCAAGAAGCGCGTGCTGCGCCGCGCCGTGCACGCCTACCTCTCCGCGCTGCCGGAGCCGCCGCGCACGTTCCGCTTCGACGTGGTGGAGGTCGCGCTCAGCGACCGCCTGCCGCCGCAGTGCCTGCACTTCGAGAACATCCCGCTTTTCCCCAAGGGCTATCACGTCGCGCGGCAGAGCGGCAGCCTGCCCGCCGCGGAGCGCCGGGCCGGGCGGGAGTGAGGGCTGCCGCCGGTGGGGCGGCGGGCGCGGAGCAAGCCGTGGCAGTCGGGTCGCTGGCGCTCCCCGCTCCGTGCAGAGAGGTGCCGCCGTGGCGGCGAGCGCGGAGCGAGCCGTGGATCGGCGCGTGACGCACGGCACCCGCTGGTGCGAGCAGGCCTGAAGTTCCCGTTGTGTGCGGGCAGGGCTCGGGCGGGAGGGTTGGGTCGCTGGCGCTCCCGCTCCGTGCGGGAAGCGCCGGCGCGGCGGCCGGATTTTATCGTCGGCGAAAAACGGCGACATCGTTGAGCGCCGCCCGGGGG
>JAMPXH010000068.1 GCA_023701285.1 Candidatus Didemnitutus sp. | reverse complement strand
CCGGCGTCGGTAGGGACACCGACGCCCACCTCCTGCATGATCCAGGCTCAGCGGTTCAGCCACCAGACCGTGCCGTTCAGCACGCTGGCGAAGCTGACCCACAGCACGTAGGGTAGCCACAACAGCGCGGCCGGTCGGTCGATGCGCCAGAACTTCAGGCCGGTGGTCACGATCGCGGCCCACAGGACTACGATCTCGATGAACGCGAGGTCGGGACGCCGCAGCCCGAAGAAGAGGAACGACCAGAGCGTGTTCAACGCGAGTTGCGCGAAGAACCAGCGCAGGGCTGGGAGCCTTTCCGGGTTTTCGCGATGACGCCACACGCGCCACCCGGCCACGGCCATCATCAGGTAGAGGGTCGTCCACACCGGGCCGAACAACCAGCGGGGCGGATTCCACTCCGGCTTGGCGAGCTCCTGATACCAGGTGCCCACGCTCGTCGCGGTGGCGGCTCCACCGAGCGAGGCGGCGAGCAGGGTGAGGGCGACAAATCCCAGGAGAGCGAGCCAGCGATTGGCCATGCCCGGATCGTAACCAAGCCGGCGCACGAAGCAATCGGAGACCTGATGCGGAGCGCGGGGCACGCGGAGCCGGCGGTGCGGCTCAGCTCCGCGCCGGCAGCGCAATCTCGCCCGACGCCAGCCGGTGCAGGAACAGCGCGGCGAGCTGGGCGCGCGGCGCGATCGTGTTCACGCGGCAATACTCGCGGTTGCTGTGCAGGTGATCGCCGATCGGGCCGATGCCGTCGAGGTTGGGCAGCCCGGCCGCGGTGAGCAGATTGCCGTCGGAGCCTCCGCCGGCGTGCACCCACGAAAACGCGGGCACGCCCAGGTCGGCGCCGGCGCGCTGCCACTCCTTGAAGATCGCTTCCTCCGCAGGGAGGCACTCCTTCGGCGGCCGGTTGAAGCCGCCTTGCAATTCGAGGCGCAGGCCGTCGCGGGCGTTGATCGGCGCGGCGAGCGCGTGCAGGCGCGCCAGCAAGGGTTCGCGATCCGCGACTTTCGTGATGCGCACGTCGACCTCTGCCTCCGCGAAATCGGGGACGACGTTGGTCGCCGCGCCGCCGCCGCGGATGTTGCCGACATTGAGCAGGACGCCGGGCATCTCCCCGGGCAGGCGGCCGATCGCAAGCAGATACTCCGCGAGCGCGAGGATGGCGTTGCGTCCGTCGTTCGGGACCTTGGCGGCGTGCGCGGCCCGACCGTGGCAAGTCACGCGCAGGTTGCCCGTGCCCTTGCGCGAGTGCACCGCGTCGCCAGTGGGACGCGCGGGCTCGAAGATGAAGGCGAAGTGATGCCGCGCCGCGGCCTCGACGAAGAGCGGCTCGCTGCCGTGCGAACCGGTTTCCTCGTCCGGCGTGATGAGCGCCTCCCAACCGATCCGCTCCGCGTGCGGCGTCTGTTCGAAGGCTTGCAAAGCCGCGAGCAAGGTGACGAGCCCGCCCTTCATGTCGGCCACGCCCGGACCGTTGATGGTGTCGGCATCGATCCAACGGCAGGTCTGGAATGCATCGCCGCTCTCGTAGACCGTGTCGTAGTGACCACTCAACAGGATCTGGATCGGCGCCGTCGGGCGCACGCGCACGCGGAGGGCCTTGACCCCGGTGGGATTGAAGCCCAGCGCCTCCGCCGACGGCTCGTCGATCGTCGCGGCCGGGAAACTCCGGGCGAACTCCTCGCGCAGCGCGCGCCGCATGCGCTCCAAGCCCGCGGCGTGACCCGAGCCGGAGTTGAGGTTGCACCACTGCTCAAGGAGCGCGGCGAGTTCGGCTTGGCGCTCGACGAGCGCGACGATGGAAGCGGGAAGCGACATGAGATTGAACAGGGGCCCGACGGAGAACCGGCACGGAAACAGAACTCGTGGGCCGGCGCAAGCGGCCAGCCGTCCGGGGCCGCGCGGTGCGCCTCGCTCGCGGGCCAACGCTGGCGGCGGATAATTTCCCGGCGACGGGGCCGCAGCCTTGCCATCGGGGGCGGGCGTGCCAGCCTCCCGCGTCATGAACGTCGCGATCATCGGCGCCGGTCAGGTCGGTTCGGCTCTCGGACGGAGCTGGGCGAAGGCGGGCCACCAGATCATCTACGGGGTGCGCAATCCCCACGGCGGCAAGACCCAGCCGCCCACGTTTGAGGGAGTCTCGGTGCAACTGATTCCCGACGCGGTGCGGGCCGGCGATATCGTCGTCCTCGCCACGCCGTGGAAGGCGGTCCCGGAGGTTGTCACCTTCATGGGCGATTTGCAGGGCAAGGTCGTCATCGATTGCACGAATCCGCTGTCGTTGAACGCGGAGGGCAGCCTGAGCCTCGAGATCGGTTCGACCACTTCGGGCGCGGAGGAAATCCAGCGGCTCATGCCGGCCGCGCGCGTGGTGAAGGCTTTCAACACCTACGGCTGGGAAAATTTCGAGAACCCCTCCTATCCGGGCCACGGCGATCTGCGCCCGGTGATGTTCCACTGCGGCGATGACGAGGAGGCGAAGGAGCAGGTGGCGGCGCTGGCGCAGGATCTCGGGTTCGAACCCGTGGACGCGGGCGGCCTGGGCATGGCGCGCAGCCTCGAGCCGCTGGCGTTGTTGTGGATCCGGCTCGCCGTGCAGGGCGGACGCAACCCGAACTTCGTCTGGGCCCGCTTGCGGCGCTGACCCTGCGCCGGTGGTGACGGAACGGAAACTCAGCGGAACGGGCGCGACGCGGTCGCCGGGGCGCAGGGCGGCAGCTTTTTTCCAGCCATGACGCTGCCCGACTGGATCGTCATCGTCTCCTACTTGCTCGCGATGATCGCGCTCAGCGCGTGGCTTTCGCGCGGGCAGGCGGACGAGGCCGACTATTACGTGGGCGGCCGCACGCTGCCGTGGTGGGCGCTGTCGCTGTCGACGATGGCGACGCAATCCTCGGCGAATTCCTTCCTCGGCATCCCGGCCTTCGTGGCGCTCGCGCCCGGCGGCGGGTTGACGTGGTTGCAATACGAACTCGCGCTGCCTTTCGCGATGGTGCTGCTGATGATGTTCGTCGTGCCGGTGTTCCGCGGCCTGCACCTGATCAGCGTCTACGAGTATCTGGAGCGGCGTTTCGATCGTGGCACGCGGTTGCTCCTGAGCGGGGTCTTCCTTCTTTCCCGGGGCTTGGCGACGGGCGTCGCGGTCTACGCCGCGGCGCTGGTGCTGCAGGTGTGCACGGATGTGCCGCTGTGGGCGGCGATCGTGCTGATGGGCGGCATCACGGTGATCTACGATACGCTCGGCGGCATGAAGGCGGTGGTCTGGTCGGACGTGATCCAGATGTTCGTGCTGTTCGCGGGGATCTTTGTCTGCGGCTGGGTGGCGCTGGGCCTGGTCGGCGGGTGGGAGCAGGCGGTCGCCGCGCATCCGCCGGAGCGGCTTGCCGGCATCGAGCTCGGTCACGGTGTGGGCGACGGAGCGCGGGCCCCGTTCTGGGGATTCCTGCTCGGCGGGCTCGTGCTCTACCTGAGCTACTACGGCGTCGACCAGAGCCAGGTGCAGCGGCAACTCGCGGCGCCGAGCGTGCGCGATGCGAAGCGCACGCTGGTGTTCAACGGCGTGGCGCGTTTCCCGCTCACGCTGCTGTATGCGCTGCTGGGGTTGTTGGTCGGCGCCGTTTATCACGCCTCGGCCGAGTTGCGTGCGGCGGTGCCGGCGCAGCGGCTGGATTACCTCATGCCGCGCTTCATCGAGCTTTACCTCCCCGCCGGTGCGCGGGGTCTGCTGGTGGCCGCGATCCTGGCGGCGGCGATGTCGAGCCTCGACTCGGCTTTGAACAGCCTGTCGGCGTCCACGCTCCGCGACTTCGTGTCGCCGTGGATCGGCGAGCGGCGGCGTCTGCTGGCGAGCCGGCTCGTCACGGCGGGCTGGGGCGCCGCCATCACGGCGTTCGCGTTCGTGGTCGGCGACATCTCCACGACCGTGGTCGAGGGCATCAACCGCCTCGGTGCGCTGTTCTACGGGCCGCTGCTGGCGGCGTTCGCCGCCGGTATTCTTGATCGGCGTGCGCGCGGTCCGGGCGTGATTGCGGGCGTCGTGGCGGGTGTGGGGGCGAATCTGGCGTTGTTGGCGCTGTTCCCGACACAGCTGTTCTGGATGTGGTGGAACGTCACGGGGCTCGTGGTGGCCGGGGTTGTGACCGCGCTCGTGAGCCGCCTGCTCGCTCCGCCGCGCGCCGATCAGCTGGCGGAGACGACGATCACCGGAGCGCAGCTCGCGGACAGTTGGAGGCGCAACGCGTGGGTCTATGCCGGTCTGCTGGGCTACGGCGCGACTTTGATCGCAGTGGCGGCCTGGTGCGGCGTGCGGTGAGCCGGGTGCCGGTAATCTGCACCGAGCGCTGGCGCGCCGCACGGTCGTGCCTGCTCATCCGCGGAACGGATGAACTCAGCTCTGGGGCTCGAAGCGGCTGGCGGCGCGGTTTTTCCTCACCTTGTCCGCGGGGGAGACGACGCCGTTCATCGCGATGTAGACGCCCGGCGGGAGCACCTGCAGGGCGCCGACGGCGCAGCCGACGTTGAAGACCGCATCGCTGTCGCGGAAACGCGCGGGCTGCATCGCGCCGGTAAACACGACGACCTTGTCCACGAGCCCTTGGAGCTTCGCGGCGGTGGCGGTCATGGTGTCGGTGCCGTGCGTGATGAGAATGTGCTTCTCCGGGGCGGCTTCGACGCGGGCGCGGATGAGAGCGCGGTCCTCGTCGGTCATCGCGAGGCTGTCCTTTTGGAGGACGGACTCGACGACGAAGTCGAAGGTGACGTTGGAGTCGCGCAGGAGCGGCCCGATCTGGGGCTCGCCGACCTCGTAGGTGCTGGCGGCGTCGAAATACACCTTGTCGATGGTGCCGCCGGCGGTGATGACGCGGAGTCGCATGGGGACGGAGAGGGGAGGGCGCGGGGCGCCGGCGCGCAGACGGCCGCTCAGTCGAGGCGGAAGCGGCCGTAGTTGCCCGTGGGGAAGGCGGGGATTTCCATCGCGCGGCCGTTGACTTCCATGCGCAGCTTCGTGCGGTCCTCGACGGTGACGAGGAGGACGCCGTTCTTGGGGAAGGAGCGGGTCTGGCCGCGGGCGAGCGCGGCGTCGTAGACGATGCCCTTGTCGGCATCGCGCACGATCTTGATACGCGTGTCTTCGGTCGCGGTGAAGGTGACGGTCTGGGCGGGCGCGGCCGGCTCGCTGGTGGCGGTCTCGCTTTGCGGTGCGGCGGCTGGCTTGCCGGCGGGGCGCGGTGCGGCGTTGGTCGTGAAGACGCTGATGAGCAGGCCGACAACGACGATGAGCACGAGGACGCCGCCGCCGATCAGACCGTATTTCAGCATGACGGGATCGATGCCGCCGCCACCGGGGCCGGTGGCGGGCGTGCCTTCGCCGCTGGCGCCGAACTCGACGCGTCCGTAGTTTTCCCGCGTCTCGCGGCGGGGGGCGCGGCCTTCGCCGGCCATGAGGGTGTCGTATTCGGCGAGGAAGCGGGGCGCGTCGAACTCGAGGTAGCGCGCGTAGGCGCGGACGAAGCCGCGCACGTAAAGCGGCGGCAGGTCGAGGTCGAACGAGTTGGCTTCGAACTTCTGCAGGTAATCCCCGCGGATCTTCGTGGCTTCGGCAGCCTCCCGGATGGAAATGCCTTTGCGTTTCCGTGCCTCCTCAAGTCGTTCGCCAAGCGTCTGCATGAGTTTTTGAGTAAGGAATCTGGCCCGGGGAAGTCACCACGAAAGACGGGCGCGGGCCAAATACTTTGGCGGCGCGGGCGAAGGGACGGCGGGTGGGGCGGCGGCGCCCCGCGCCTCACGGTTGATACGTGTCGAGATCGACGAGGATCTCGCGCGGGCTGGAGCCGTTTTCGGGGCCGACGATGCCCTTGTCTTCCATGAGATCCATGATGCGGGCGGCGCGGTTGTAGCCGATGCGGAGCTTGCGCTGGAGCGTCGACGTGGAGGCGCGGCGGCTGGAGCGGATGACCTCGAAGGCTTGGCGGAACAGCTCGGCGTCGTCGCCCATGTCGCCGTCGTCCCCGCCGCCGTCCTCGTCCTCGTCGTCCTCGCGGGCGGCGCGGTCGATCTGCTGCTGCACGGACTGGGCGTATTGCGGGGGACCGTTGCGCTTGAGGAACTCGACGATCTCGGCGACCTCCTCATCGCCGACGAAGGCGCCCTGGGCGCGCACGACGCGGGAGGTGCCGGGCGGGGTGAAGAGCATGTCGCCGCGGCCGATGAGGGTCTCGGCGCCCTTGCCGTCGAGGATCGTGCGCGAGTCGACCTGCGAGGCGACCTGGAAGGCGATGCGCGAGGGGAGGTTGGCCTTGATGACGCCGGTGATGACGTTCACCGATGGGCGCTGCGTGGCGATGATGAGGTGGATGCCGGCGGCACGGGCGAGCTGCGCGAGGCGCGCGATGCTCGTCTCGATCTCGGCGGGGGCGATCATCATGAGGTCGGCGAGCTCGTCGACGATGGCGACGATGTAGGGCAGACGCTCGGGAATCTCGATGTCATCGGGAGCGACGCCGGCGAGCTCGGCCTGCTGCTCGGGCGTGGGCTCGGCGGGCTTGTCCTTCTTGCGGTAGTTGAATCCGGTGATGTTGCGGACGTTGCACTTCGCGAAGATCTGGTAGCGCTGCTCCATCTCGCCGAGCAGCCACTTGAGCGCGGCCGGCACTTTCTTCGGCTCCGTGACGACCGGGATGAGCATGTGCGGGAGCGAGTTGAAGACCTTCAACTCGACGACCTTCGGGTCGACCATGATGAGGCGCACGTCCTTCGGGCTCTTCGAGTAGAGGATCGAGGCGACGATGGAATTGATGCACACCGATTTGCCGGAGCCCGTCGCGCCGGCGATGAGCAAGTGCGGCATCTTCGTCAGGTCGGAGACGAGCGGCTTGCCGGAGACATCCTTGCCGAGCGCGATCGGCAGCTCGGCCTTGGCGTGGGCCCAGTCCTCGCTCTCGAGGATCTCGCGCATGCCGACGGGCGTGGGCTTTTGGTTGGGCACCTCGACGCCGACGGCGGCCTTGCCCGGGATCGGGGCGAGGATGCGCACGGACTGCGCGCGCATGCCGAGGGCGATGTTCTTGTCGAGGCCGGAGATTTTCTCGACGCGCACGCCGGCCGCCGGGACGACCTCGTAGCGCGTGATGACGGGGCCGACATGGATCTCACCGAGCGAAACCTCGACGCCGAATTCGCTCAGGATGCGGAGCAGATTCTCCGCGTTGGCGCGGTGCTCCTCCTCGCTGTCGGCGGCGGAGAGCTTGACCTGCTCCTTGAGCAGCTTGAGCGGCGGAAATTCGTAGGTCTTGTCGTCGGTCTGCGGGAGCACGACCTTGGCCTTCTTGGTTTCCTCGGCCTTGACGATGTTGAGCTCGATCTTGCCGGCGGCGGCGACGGCGAGTTGCTTGGTGTCGGTCGCCGTGACGCGAGCGGCGGGTTTGGCGGAAGCGGGCTCGGCCGGCGGCGGAGGTTGCGGCGGCTCGGCGAGCGGTTCGTCCGACTTGGGCACGACGATCTTCTTGGGCGGCGTGAGCGGGGCTGCGCTCGGGCCGGGACGCGACAGGGTGGCGGGTGCCGGAGCGGCCTTGGCGGCGGCGGCCGCGGCGGCTTTTTGTTTTTCTGCTTCCGCGCGGCGGGCGCGCAGCTCCTCGGCCCGGGCGGCGGCGAGGGCGGCGCGTTGCTTGCGCCACTCGGCGAAGGCGTGGAGTGCCTTCTCAAACTCGGCGGTGATGTCGCGGGTGAAGATGAAGAGCAGACCGGTGAGGTAGATCGCGCCCATAAGGAACGCCGTGCCGAAGACGCCAAGGCTGTCGCGCAGCAGGCTGTCATAGAACAGGCGTCCCGAATAGCCGCCCGGCCCCTGCGTATAGACGTCGCGGCCGATGAAGATGGATTCCTGCATCGAGAGCAGGGCGGTGCCCGAGATGATGCAGCAGATCATCGCGATCAGGCGCGTGCCGGTGAGATGCCGCGCGCTGCGCACATAAGTGTAGGACATCCAGAGCAGGAAGATCGGCACGAGCCACGCGCTGCCGCCCAGCAAGGCGAAGTTCGCGAAGGAGACATCGGCACCGACCTCGCCCACGAGGTTCGGGGCCGTGGCGGTCTTGACCGGCACCTGGCGCATGACGCCGTTGACCACCTCGGACTTGGCGCCCTGTTGCATCCACTGGGTCTGGCTCGGATCATAGTCGAGCATCGCCACGAGCAGCAACAGGCCGCAGCCGAAGCACAGCAGCGCGCCACCCCAGTTGGGGCGGTAACGCGGCCCCTCGAACGAGGGCGTGTTGTCCTTGGAATTTGAACTCGCGGCTTTGGCCATTTTGGGTGCCTTTACACAGTTGTAGCGCGAGAGGGGGTCAATGTAAATTCCCCGTTCCTCGCGTCTCGAATCATCTCCTTTTCCTTCATGCGCTACTACGAATTTTCCCCGGTCTATCAGGAACGTGTCTGGGGCGGCCGCGCGCTCGCCGATTGGCTCGGCCGCACGCTGCCGGCGGGCGGCCCCATCGGGGAGAGTTGGGAGATTGTCGACCGTCCCGAGGCTCAGTCGCTCGTGCAGGGTGGCGCCGAGTCGGGCCGCAGCTTGCGCGAGCTCCTGCGCGCGCACACGGCGGAGATCATGGGCCCGGCGTGGCCGGCCGAGCGGCCGTTCCCGATTCTGGTGAAGTGGCTCGATTGCCGCGAGCGGCTCAGCCTGCAGGTGCATCCGCCGGCGAGCATTGCCGCGCAGCTCGGCGGCGAGCCCAAGACGGAGAATTGGTATGTCGCGCACGCCGCCGCCGGCGCCGCCGTGCTGGCGGGACTCGTGCCCGGTGTGGATGCGGAGCGTTTCCGCGCCGCGCTCGCCGAACACACCGCCGAGGCGTTGCTGTTGCGCCATGAGACGCAGGCGGGCGACTCCATCCTCATCCACAGCGGAGTCATGCATGCGATCGATGCGGGCAACGTCATTCTCGAGATCCAGCAGAATTCCGACACCACCTACCGCGTCTACGACTGGGGGCGCGTGGGGCTCGACGGCAAGCCGCGGCAGATGCACGTCGCGCAATCGCTCGCCAGCCTGACGGCCAATCGCGCGGGCACGCCCGAGCTTCTCCGCGACGACGGCACCAGCGGCGTGCTGGCGGATTGCGCAGAGTTCCGCATCCGGCGGGTGCGCTTGGCGCCGGGCCAGTCGCTCACCGTGCCCGCGGGCGAGCAGGCCCGCATCTTCTCCGTGGTGGAGGGATCGTTGCAGGAGCGCCAGGGCGGCACGCTTGCGCGGGGCAGCAACGTGCTGCTGCCGTTCGCCGGTGCTTTCTCCTTTGCAGCGTCGGAAAATGCCACTGTGCTCGTGACCGACAATTTCAGCCGTCTTTGACCATGAAAATCCATCTGCAAAACCCCAACGCGCACCGCGGCGGATTCCTCGCCAAGGTGTTGCTCGTGCTGGCTCTGCTGGCGGTCGTCGCGGCCATCGTCTGGGTGCTGCTGCTGCCCCGGATCGTGGCGACGACGATTCGTTCCAAGACCGGTTTCGCCGTGAAGATCGACCGGTTGTCGGTCAATCCCTTCACCGCGAAGGTGCAACTGGGCGGCTTCGTCGTGCAGAATCCCGAGGGCTGGCCGGAGGCGGCGCCGTTCGTGGAGTTGCGCGAGTTCCGCGCCGATGCGGACCTGTTCCCCTTGCTGGGCGGCAAGCTCATGGCGGACGAAGTCGTCGTCGACGTGGCGCAGGTCACGCTGGTCAAGAACAAGGACGGCGTGCTCAACGCGATCGCGTTCAAGGACGGCCTCGCCGGCCCGGCGAGCCCCGAGCCTGCGCCGAAGGAGAAGAGCGCCGCCAAGACGGAATTCCTGATCAAGCGGATGGTGGTGAAGTTCGACAAGCTCACCTACGCCGACCACTCGGGCCGCAAGCCCTCGGTGAAGGAGTATAACCTCGGCATCAGCCGCGAGCTCACGAACGTCGACAGCGTGGCCGACCTCGTGTCGCCCTTCAGCGGTGCGGCCTTCGGCGTCGTGACCGATGCCGTGGGCGGCATGGTTGCCGGCGGCAAGGACGCCCTCATCGGCGCCGGCAAACTTCTGCAGGACGGCGGCGCCAAGGCCGGCGAGACCCTGAAGGGTTTCATGCAGTCACTTGATAAGAAGAAACCCTGAGCCTATCTTCCGCGGCCCGCATGAGCGATAACAGCCAGACCGATACCACTCCCGTCAATCCCGCGCCGACGCCCGCCCCCGAAGCGGCGCCGACCGCCGCTCCCGCGAGCGGTCCGACGCTTGAGGAGCAGCTTGCCGCGGCGAAGGCCGATGCGGCCGCGCAGCAGGACCGTTACCTGCGCACCGTGGCGGATTTCGAGAATTTCCGGAAGCGCACCCTGCGCGAGAAGGACGAGCTGCGGCAGTTCGCCGCCGCCAATGTCGTCGAGGATCTGATCCCGATCCTCGACAGCCTCGGGCTCGGACTCGTCGCGGCCAAGCAAGGCGCAGGCGACAGCAAGTCGATTGCCGATGGCGTGGCCATGGTGCTCGAGCAGTTCAAGGGTGCGCTGGCCCGGCACGGCATGAAGGAGATCGACCCCCTCGGGCAGACCTTCGATCCCAACCTGCACGATTGCCTCGCGCACCAACCCGCCGACGCGCCCGAGGAGAAGGTCATCCAGGTCATCCGGCTCGGCTACTCGCTCAACGGTCGCCTGCTCCGGCCCGCGTCCGTCGTCGTTTCGAGCGGCCCGGCCCAGGCGGAGGCGAAGTCCTGACCATGGCGACCGCACGCAAAGAAGATTACTACGAGTTGCTCGGCGTCGCGAAGGGCGTGTCCGACGAGGACCTCAAGAAGGCCTATCGCAAGAAGGCCGTGCAGTTTCATCCGGACAAGAATCCGGGCAACAAGGAGGCCGAGGAGATGTTCAAGAAGATCTCCGAGGCCTACGAGGTGCTGAAGGACCCGCAGAAGCGCGCGGCTTACGATCAGTTCGGCCACGCGGCGTTCCAGCAGGGCGGCGCGGCTGGCCCGCGCGGTGGCGGCGGAGCCGGTGGGTTCCACGATCCGTTCGACATCTTCCGCGAGGTCTTCGGCCAAGGCGGAGGCGGCGGTGGCATCTTCGACGAATTCTTCGGCGGCGGCGGGGGTGGGGGAGGCGGCGGCGCCGGCCGCGGCTCCGATCTGCGCTACGACATCGAGATCACGCTCGAGGAGGCGGCGCATGGGGTGGAGAAGGAAATTTCCTTCCGCCGGTTGGGCTCCTGTTCGCATTGCAGCGGCAGCGGCGCGGAGCCGGGATCGAAGCGCACCACATGTCCCACTTGCCGCGGCGCAGGACAAGTCACGACCTCGCGCGGATTCTTCCACGTCCGGCAGGTTTGTCCCACATGCCACGGCACCGGCGCGCGCTTCGAGCGCGTCTGCGCGAAGTGCGATGGCGAGGGGCGGTTGCAGGAGACGGCCAAGATCAACGTCCGCATCCCGGCTGGCGTCGACACCGGTTCCAAGCTGCGCTCCGCCGGCAACGGCGAGGCCGGCGTCATGGGCGGGCAGGCCGGCGACCTCTACATCGTCGTGCACGTGAAGGAACACGAGGTGTTCGAGCGCCAGGGCGACGATCTCTTCACGGAGATCCCGATCAAGTTCACCCTCGCGACGCTCGGCGGCACCATCCAAGTGCCGACCTTGCAGGGCAAGGCGACGCTGAAGATCCCCGCGGCCACGCAGTCGGGCACGACGTTCCGACTCAAGGGGCGCGGCATGCCGCATCTGCGCGGTGGCGCGCACGGCGATCAGTTGATCCGCGTGCACGTGGAAGTGCCCTCATCGCTCACCTCCGAGCAGCGGCGCAAGCTGGAGGAATTCGCGCAGGCCTGCGGCGACGCCGAGGAACCGGTCGGCAAGAGCTTCTTCGAGAAGGCCAAGAAGTTCTTCTGAGCGCGCGGCGCCCGGATACGACAAAGCCCCGCCGGATAGCGGGGCTTTTTTGCGTCGTGGAGCGGAAGCGTGACCTCAGGCCGATGGCGTCGCCGGCACTTCGATGGTCGGGGCGGCCGTGCGCGCGGGCGATGCACAACGTGGACAGGTGCCGAAGAACTCGACGAGATGCGAGAGCTCGGTGTAGCCGCGTTCGCGCAACATGCGCTCGATGCCCTCCACGGGGAAGTAATCCACGCGCTCCGTCCCGCCGCACCGGCGGCAGACGATGTGGTAGTGCTTGGCCGTGTTGCCGAGGGAAAGTTCGTAGAGGCTCGTGCCGTTGTGCAGGAAGCTGCGCCGCACGATGCCGACGCGCTCGAACGCGGAGAGGCAGCGGTAGACCGTGACCAAGTCGCAGGGATGCTTGGTGAGCTGCTGGTGCAACTGCTCGATCGGCACGGGCCGCTCGAGTTGGGCGAGCGCCTCCAGCAACGCGATGCGCGGTTTCGTGATGCGGAAGCCCGTCTCGCGTAAACGAGCGCAGCCGGCTTCGATGAGTGAGGCCGGCGTGGGGGCGGATCTCACTCCAGCGAGAGGGTGGTTGGATTGGGTGGCTGCAATCATGGCCCGGGAAGAAATTGAGGAGTTTAGGCGACAATAGCGAGGGCAGTTTACGGGTGTAACGCTCTCAATCCTTGGGGTGCGGGGGAGTGTCGGGCCTGACCTGACCTTGGCGTGCGACGAATGCTGACTGCTTTACCGGCCGGATCGTGCCGGAGTTGCGGACCCCGTCCGGCTGTGCTAGGGATTGCAGGCTAAATTGATGCAAGACTTGGAATTCAATGAAGTCATCGAATTGATCTGCAAGGAGGACGCGCGGTTCGACCGCAAGGCCTACACCTTCGTGCGGCAGGGCTTGGACCACACCGTCACGCAGATCCGCAAGCTCCAGCCGGAGCGCAGCGCCAAATCCCAGCATGTGAGCGGCCCGGAGTTGTTGGGCGGCATCCGGGACTTTGCCCTCGAGCAATACGGCCCCCTCGCCAAGACGGTGCTCAACACCTGGGGCATCACGCGCTGCTCGGATTTCGGCGAAATCGTCTTCAATCTCATCGATTACAATGTCTTCAGCAAAACCGAGAGTGATCGACGGGAGGACTTTGCGGATATCTACACGTTCGAGGACGCGTTCGTGAAACCCTACCAGCCGAAGCGTTCCCGCGCCCGCACCTCGCTCGGCGCCTCTTGAACCCGCGCTGCGCAAAACCGCTCCCAGCCGTAGCCGCAACGGCTCCGACATCTCGTTTCCTTTCCATGGCCAAGCCCTCCGCCTCGTCCCGTGACCTAGACCTGCTCCGTTCGTTGTGGAACGAGCGCATCGAGCGCTACGTGCTGCCCAACGGCACGACCGTGCTCCTCAAACGCGACGATGCCGCCCCGGTCGCCTCGGTCCAGGTCTGGGTGAAGACCGGCAGCATCCACGAAGGCGCGCACCTTGGCGCAGGCCTGTCGCACTTCCTCGAGCACATGCTCTTCAAGGGCACCGAGCGCCGCGCCGGCCGCGAAATCTCCGCCACCGTGCAGGCGCATGGCGGCTACATCAACGCCTACACGACGTTCGACCGCACCGTCTATTACATCGACATCCCGGCGGAGCACACCGCCGTCGCGGTCGATCTGCTGGCCGACGCCACACTCCGTTCAACGCTCCCGGCGGAAGAGGTCGCGAAGGAGAAGGATGTCATCTTGCGCGAGATCGACATGTGCCTCGACGATCCCGACCAACGTCTGGGGCAGGCACTCTTCGAGACCGCCTTCCGCACGCACCCGTATCGCCAGCCGATCATCGGGCACCGCGACGTCTTCGCCGCCAACACGCGGGACAATCTGCTGGCCTACTACCGCGAGCGCTACGTGCCGAACAACCTCGTCGTGGTCGTCGTGGGCAATTTCGATCCGGCCGCGACACGCGCCGCGATTGCCGAACATTTCGGTGCCGCGCCCCGCCGGCCGCTTGCTCCTGTGTTGGTGCCGGACGAACTGCCTCAACTCGCGCGGCGCGAGCAGCACCTCTACGAGGACGTGCAGGTGTCGCGTTGCGGCCTCGGTTGGCAGATTCCCGGGCTCACGCATCCCGACATGCCTGCACTGGACCTGCTCGCGATGGTCCTCGGCCACGGCGACAGTTCCCTGCTTTGGCAAAGCATCCGCGAAAAGGCGCGCCTCGTGCACACCATCGATGCCATGACCTGGAGCCCGGGCACGAGCGGCTTGTTCTATGTCTCCTTCCTGACCGATCCCGACAAGCGCGCCGCGGCGGAGGCGGCGGTGCAGCGCGAGATTGCGCGCATCGCCACGCGCGGCATCAGTCCGCGCGCCCTGGCCAAGGCCGTGCGCCAAGCCGTGACCGCCGAGGTCAGCATGCGCAAGACCATGTCGGGCCAGGCGGGCCGGCTCGGCGCGGCGGAGGTCGTCATCGGCGATGTCGATTACCCGCGGCGCTATTTTTCGCGGCTCATGGCGCTGACCCCGGCGGACCTGCGCCGGGTGCTGCGCACCTACCTCGTGCCTGAGCGGCTCACCGTCGTGTCGTCCAACCCGGCTAACCAGGCGCCGGCGGTCGGGGCGGTGGCCGCGACGGAGGCCGCTTCGCTCGACTTTACCGAGCATCGCTTGCCCAACGGCGCGCGCCTGCTGCTGCAACCGAACCGGCGCCTGCCCAACCTGCATCTGCGGCTCGCCTTCGCCGGCGGTCCGTTGTTCGAACCGGCCGACAGGCGCGGCCTCACCGCGCTCGCCGCGACCATGCTCACGAAGGACACGAAGCGCCGCAGCGCCGAGCAGGTGGCGGCGGCGATCGAGGCGGTCGGCGGCACGTTCAACGATTTCTCGGGCAACAACAGCTACGGACTCTACGCCGAGGTGCTGCCGGGCGACGCCTCGCTCGCGCTCGACTTGCTCGCCGAGGCGACGCTGCGTCCCGCTTTCAAACCGGCGCGCCTCGAGATCGAGCGCGAATCGGCTTTGGCCGGCCTGCGCGAATCGCTCGACGACGTCGTGACGGTCGGGCGGCGGAAGTTGCGCGAGAAATTCTTCGGCGCGCACCCCTTCGCGGTCGAGAGCACGGGCGACGAGGCGGGCCTGCAGCGCATCGCACCCGCCGATCTGCGCGCGCTGCACACGCGCCTTGCCGTGGGCGGCAACGCCGTGCTCGCGGTGGCGGGCGATTTCGACGCGAAGAAACTGGTGCCTCAGTTGAAGGCGTTCCTTGCCCGGCTGCCCAAGGGGCGGGTCGAGCGCCCGGTATGCAGCGCGGATTCGCAGCCGGGCGATTTCGAGACGACGATGCCGCGTCAGCAGGCGGTCGTGTTTCAGGCGTTCCCGGGACCGGGCCTGCTGGCGGAGGATTACTTCACCAGCGAGGTCGCGGAGGAGTTGTTCAGCGGCATGTCCGCGCATCTCTTCGAGCGCGTGCGCGAGCAGAAGAGCCTCGCGTATTTCGTGCGCTCCAGCCGCGTGACCGGGCTCGACCGCGCGATGTTCTACTTCTTCGCCGGCACCAGTCCGGAGCGTCACCGCGAGGTGCTGGAGGAGTTCGGCCTCGAGATCGCGCGGGTGCAGTCCGGCGGCGTCGGTGCCGAAGAACTGCGCCGTTGCCAGACCCGCTTGAAGGCGGGCAAGCGCATGGCGATGCAGACCAATTCAGCGCGGGCCATGCAGGCGGCGTTGAACGCACTCTACGGCCTGCCGGTGAACGACTGGCGGCACTACGACGCGCGCATCGACGCGGTGACGCTCGACACGTTGCGCGATTTTGCCCTGCGCTATTTCCAACCAGCCCGGCGCACGCAGATGGTGGTCAAGCCCTGAAAAGACCGATTTTTTGACCGCCGGTGCGGCTTGCCATGTCCGCCGCACCGCGGCAAAAAACTCCCTCGTATGAAGACCAAATTACCCCGTTATCTTGCGGCCGGCCTCTGCGCCCTGGCCTTTGCCTTCGTGTCCGCCACCTCCTACGCCCAGGACGCCGAGAAGAAGCCCAAGGGCCCGAGCAAGGCCGACCTGAAGAAGTATGATGCCAACGCCGACGGCCAGCTCGACGACGCCGAGATGGCCGCGATGAAGGCGGCCAAGGATGCGAAGAAGGCTGCCGACAAGCAGGCCCGCCTCGACAAATACGACACCAACAAGGACGGCAAAGTCTCCAAGGACGAGAAGGCCGCCGAGGATGCCGACAAGGCCGCCAAGAAGGCGAAGGACGCCGAGAAAAAGGCGGATCGCGCCAAGGAAAAATCGAAGAAGGACAAGTAAGTCTCGGCCTTTGCGACCGACTCCGACCCGGGCCCCAAGCCCGGGTTTTTTTCATGCCCCGTCGCGGGACCGAGGTGGGCGTTCAGCGCTTTTCCGTCAGCCCGCCGCTCCACTTGAGCTTGCTGCGCATGACGGCGAAATGGGAGTAGGTCTTCGGCTGTGCCAGCGCGAGTCGGCGAGGGGCGAGCGAGACCTCGATCGAGCTGCCCGTGACGACGGAGTTGCGCTGCCCGTCCATCGCGACGAGCAGACGGGCGTCGTCGGTGCGGTTCACCACCCGGAGCTTCACCGTGTCGCGGAAGATGATGCTGCGGTTGCTCAGCGTGTGGGGGCTGATCGGCGTCATGGCGATCGCCTGCGCGGCGGGGTGGATGATCGGGCCGCCCGCGGCGAGATTGTAGGCGGTGGAGCCCGTGGGCGTGGAGAACACGAGGCCGTCAGCGTAGTAGTCCGTCACCAGCTCGTCGTCCGCGTAGACCTCGATGCGCATGAGGCGGGAATTGACCTCGTTCTTGATCACGACGTCGTTGAGCGCGACGTCGCGGCGGCCCGGGCCGATCTTGCACTCAAGGAGCGAGCGGTGGGCGAGCCGGTATTCGCCGCCGAGCAGCGCGGCGAAGTGCATGCGCGCCTCGTCGGCCGAGAAGGCGGTGAGGAAGCCGAGGCTGCCGCGGTTCACGCCGATGATCGGGATGCCTTCGCGGGCGGCGGAGCGCACGACGCCGAGCAGCGTGCCGTCGCCGCCGATGACGCAGACGGCGTCGCAGCCTTTGAGGTAGCCGCGCGGGAGCTTGCGCCCTTTGTTCAGCTTCGTCTGTTTCACACCGGCGCGGCCGGCGATCTCGAGCAACTCGTCCGCCAACTCGGCTGCGCCCGGACGATCCGGATTCACGACGAAGGCGAGGCGGCGAAAGGGCGACATGGCACGCGCAAGCTAGTCGGGACGCGGCAGGCTTGGAAACAGCAATCTCTGTGCACCGGCTGCTGTTAGGCGGGTTAATCGCTTTTGCGCAGTCCCAGAAGAAACTCCCGGTTGCCGTCGGCGCCGTGGACGGGGGATTCGCACTCGCCGTGCAGCGTGGCGCCGGGCAGTTCGCGCAGGGCGAATTCCTTCACCTCGGCCAGCACGCGGGCGCGGACCGCGTCGTCGCGGATCACGCCCTGGCCGCGGTCGACCTCGGCCTTGCCCGCTTCGAATTGCGGCTTCACCAAGGCGAGGAGCACGCCGCCCGGGCGCAGGAACGGCCACACGGCGGGGAGCACGTTGCGCAGCGAGATGAAGGAGAGATCCATCACCACCGCGTCGTAACGGGCGCGCGGCAGGCTGCCGGAGGCGAGGTGGCGGGCGTTGACCTTCTCGAGGTTGGTCACGCGCGGATCGCGCCGGAGTTTGTCGTGCAGTTGCGCCGTGCCGACGTCGACGCAGGTGGCGGACGCGGCGCCGGCCTGCAACGCGCAATCCGTGAAGCCGCCCGTGGAGGCGCCGACGTCGAGCACGTGCGCGCCTTGCAGATCGACCGGGAAAAGCGCGAGGTAGGCCGCAAGTTTCTCGCCGCCGCGACTGACGAAGCGTGGCGGCTGGTCGATCGTCAGCTCGAAGTCCGCAGGGAATTCCTTGCCGGGTTTGTCGAGTCGTTCGGTGCCGTGGCGCACGCGGCCGGACATGATCAACGCCTTCGCCTGCGAGCGCGAGGCGCTGAGGCCGCGCGCGACCAGCAGTTCATCGAGGCGTTGTTTCTTCCCTGCCATGCCTTCAGCGAAGCGCGCCGTGTGCGGGGCGTCGACGCAGAAGTCGGCCACTCGAACTCACTGCTGGCATTGCGGGCACCAGCAGCTCGTGCGGCCGCCGATGGTGGCGTGGCGGAGCGGTGCGTGGCAGCGCGGGCAGTCGCCGCCTTTTTCCCAACGGTGATTGAACAGCCAGGTGGCAGGAATGTGCACGTTGAGGTCGGGCGGCAGTCTGCTGCCCACGCCGGCGATGGTGCGCAGAGCCTGGCGGGCGACTTGGCGGCACTCGCGGTGCAGCGTGCGTTGCGCGGCAGTGTCGAGCGAGCCGGCGGTCCGCTGCGGTGCGAGCCGGGCGCGCCACAGGATCTCGTCGGCCATCCAGTTGCCGATGCCGGGGAAGCGTTCCTGCATCAGGAGCACGGCCTTGATCGGCGCGCGACGGCGACGGTGGAGAAAGTCTGCGACGACGGCGGGCGTGAATTCGCCGGACAAGACCGCGGGCGCGATGCCGGTCCACCACGCGGGTGGCTGCGGACCGCGCTGGAAGCGCACGGCGCCGAACATGCGCGGGTCGGCGAAAACGAGGCTGCGGAGCTCCTGGCGCAGCACGAGGTGGTCGTGTTTGCCCGGTGTGTAATCCGGCGACTCGACCCGCAACTCGCCGCTCATGCCGAGGTGCACGCCGAGCCAGCAGGCCTCGTCGCAGCGGAAAAGCATCTGTTTCGCCGCCGCCTCCGAGCTGCGCAGAACCGTGCCGGTGAGCGCGCGGACCAACGTGCGCGGGGCGGCGTCGCGGAAGATGCGGGCCCGTGCGTGCACGAGCACCGCCGTGATTTTCGCGCCGTGGCCGGCGGCCCAGCGGCGGCGGTAGAATTCGACTTCGGCCAGCTCGGGCATGGCGCGCCGGTCAGTCCTCGGCGGCGACTTGGGCGAGGATCTCCTTGGGCGTGACGGTGGCCGTGCCGCTCTTGCCGCCGACGATCCCGGCGGCCGCGTTGGCGAGTTGGGCTGCTTCCTCGAGCACGGCTCCGGCGCTGAGTGCCAGGGTGAGTGAGGCGATGATCGCCTCGCTCGTGCCGGCGATGTCGAAGACGGCGCGCGGCGTCGTGGGGACGACACGGCCGGCGCGACCTTGGTGCGAGAGGAGCATGCCTTCCTCGCTCAGGGTGATGACGAGGTGCTTCGGGCGGTATTGCTCGTAGATGCGCGCGCAGACCTCCGCGGCAGGGAAAGGTTGGTGCGCCTCCTGCTCGATGCCGGCGAGTTGGAGCGCCTCCTTGCGGTTGGGTGCCAGCACGTCGGGCGCGTGGAACTTGAGGCGACGGCGTGGCTTTGGATCGACGGCGACAAGCTTGCCGTGCTCGCGCGCCATGCCGGTGACCTTGGCGACGAGCTCGTCGGTGAGCAGGCCCTTGGCGTAATCGGCGAAGATGACCGCGTCGCAGGCGCGCACGGCCTTGTCGAAGAGCGGCACGAATTCGCGCGGATCGATGGCGTAATCGTGTTGCGGCGACTCGCGGTCGAGGCGGCAGACTTGCTGGCGACGCGAGAGGATGCGCGTCTTCACGATGGTCGCGCCGGTGCCGGGCGTGGGGATCATCGCGATTCCTTTCTGCGTGAGGATGCCGGAGAGGCGCTTGCCGGCATCGTCGCGGCCGAAGAAGCCGGCCAAGGTCACCTGCGCGCCGAGGGCGGCGACGTTGAGCGCGACATTACCGGCGGCGCCGGCGGTGAAGGTGTCATTCCGCACGTCGATCACGGGCACGGGCGCCTCGGGCGAGAGGCGGCTGGATTCGCCCCAGATGTCGTGGTCGAGCATGACGTCGCCGATGACGAGGACGCGCAGCTTGGAGATTTTCTTCAGCAGGGATTTCATGCGGTGGACAGGCGTGGTGGAGAAATCAGCGGATCTCCCAGCGGTAGGGATGCCGGGAGAGCGGGCGGGAGCCGGTGGCGGTGACTTGGACGACATCCTCCCAGCGGCAGCCGCCGAGGCCGGGGTAATAGAGGCCGGGCTCGACGGTCACGACGGCTCCGGCCTGCAACTTGGCGGAGACCGGGCCGATGCGGCCGGGGTCGTGCACGGCGAGGCCGAGCCCGTGGCCGGTGCCGTGGATGAAGCCGACGGCGCCGTTGGCGTCGCGCCGCGTTTCGTAGCCGGCTTCGGTGAAGGTCGCGTGGACGGCTTGATGGATGTCGCGGCCGTCGACGCCGGCGCGGATCAGGCGCGTGGCGGCGAGTTGCGCCGTGCGGACCGTGGCGACCATGCGGCGCTGCACTTCGCGCGGCCGGCCCTTCAGGTAGGTGCGCGTCATGTCGCCGTGATAACCGCTGGCCTGGTGGCGCGGAAAAATGTCGACGATGATGAGCTCGTGCGGGCGGAGCGGGCCGGAGCCGCGTTCGTGCGGGTCGCAGGCTTGGTCGCCACCGGCGATGATGGTGTCGCGCGCGTCGCCGCCCTGTTCCTTGATCGCGGTTTCGACGAGGAAGATGAGACGCTCCGAGGTGAGCGGCTTTTGCTGGAAGAGGAGCGTGCGGCCCTTGATGCGGGCGCGGCGCAGGACGTCCTCGACGACCTTGAAGCCGACACAGGCGAGGCGGTTGCCTTCACGAATGGCCGCGGCTTCGGCGGGGGTCTTGATCTCGCGTTCGGGGAACAGCAGGCCGTTGGCAAACTCAAGGCGCAGGCCGAGCGCGCGAAGCTTCGTGTAGAGGGCGGCCGGGAAGTCGTCGTTGACCCGGAAGGCTCGCAGGCGATGGGCCTGCGCGAGGCAGGCGATCATCTCCGCGACGCTAGCCTTCGGGCCGAAATCGCGACGGGCGCGCTCCATCCATTCCTCGCGGGAGAGCACCGTGTCGAACGCGCCGGTCCGCTTCACGCGCCCGAATTCGAGGGCGCCCTGCACGGTGATCTTGCGGCCCCGGGCGCCGAAGGCGAGGAACGGGTCGTGCACCTCGACGCGGCCGAAGTAGAGCAGATCGGGATTGGCGCGCGTGTCGGCGTAGAGCAGGGGAGGCAGTGGCGTGGGCACGAGAAGGAGGAGAACGTGGGATTAAGGGCTGGTGTCTAGCCCTGATTCGCGGCAAAACGCAAAAATGTTTTCCCGTCCCCTCTTCGCCTGGCTTGGTGTGGTGCTGGCGCTCGGCCTGTTGACGGCGTGCGGCGACAAAGCGGCGGCGACTGCCGCGCCCAAGACCGTGGATGATTACTTCTCCATCAAGATCGGCAACCAGATCGTGCGCATGCAGCTGGCGGTGCTGCCCGACGAGTTGCAGCGCGGGCTGATGTTCCGCACGCAGCTCGGGCGCGATGACGGCATGCTGTTCGTCTTCGCGCGCAAGCAGCCGATGAGTTTCTGGATGCGCAACACGAAGCTGCCGCTCGACATCGGCTACCTCGACGGCAACGGCGTGCTGCGCGAGATCTACCCGATGTATCCCCTCGACGAGCGGGCCGTGCCTTCGCGGGCGCGCGACCTGCAGTTCGCGTTGGAGATGAACCAGGGTTGGTTCAAGGAGCGCGGGGTGAAGCCGGGCGACAAGCTCGACCTCGACGCGCTGCGCGAGGCGTTGCAGGCGCGCGACCTGCGGCCTGAGGCGTTCGGGCTGCGCTGAGCGGCTGACGGTATGTGCGGCTGCCTGGCCGGCGGCCGCGGAAGCTCACTCCTCGTCCTCGGCCGGGTCCTTGCGGCGGCGGTCCACTTTCTCGACCTTGAATTCGTCCTTCGGGAGCACGTTGTCCGTGACGACGACGGCGACGGGCAATTTCGTCTTCACCCAGAGTTCGGATTCCTTGAAGTATTTCGCGCTGACGCTCTCGAGGGCTTCGCCGACGGATTTCACGGGCAGCATGCGGCCGCGCTTGGAGGCGTTGAAGTCGTAGGCGCCCTTGAACAGGCGGTCCGCCGTGGAGAAGGGGCTGGCGTTTTCCGGGATCTGCACGACCCAGCCGACCATGTCCTTCTGCGG
>JAMPXH010000067.1 GCA_023701285.1 Candidatus Didemnitutus sp. | reverse complement strand
TGGCAACGACGACGCGCGGGGAGACGACCTTGGAGTTGTTGTGCACCTTCTTGATGAAGTAGCGCAGCATCGCCTCGGTGATGTCGAAGTCGGCGATGACGCCGTCCTTCATCGGGCGGATGGCGGTGATGTTGCCGGGGGTGCGGCCGAGCATCTTCTTGGCCTCGTCGCCGACGGCAAGCACCTTGCGGGAGCTGGTGTGGACGGCCACGACGGACGGCTCACGCAGGACGATGCCCTTGTCCTTCACGTAGACGAGGGTGTTGGCCGTGCCTAAGTCGATGCCGATGTCGTTGGAAAAAAGTCCCAGCAGTTGGTTGAACATGTCGCGGTGGCGGGGTTTGCGAATCAAAGCCGGGGGCGGGAGAAATTGTCAAAGCCAAAGGCCTTGAGGGACGGGGGGTTGGAGGGTTTGGCGACCGTTGCGGAGACTTGACGCGGGTCGGATTAGCGAACCTCGTGGGCGTGACTTCACGCAAACGCAAGGAAGACCCATGGAAGGTATCAATTTCATCCAAGATCTGGCGGTGGTGATGCTGGTGGCCGGCGTCGTCGGCTGGCTGTGCCATCGCATCGGGCTGTCCGTGATCGTGGGTTTCCTGGCGGCGGGCATGGTGATCGGCCCGTTCACGCCGCCGTTCTCGCTCGTGACCGATGCCGCGCGCATCGAGACGCTGGCGCAGGTGGGGTTGGTGTTCCTGATGTTTTCCATCGGCATGAAGCTGAGCCTGCGCAAGCTGCGCCGGCTGGGCCTGCCGCTGCTGATCGCGACGGCGGTGACGGCGCTGATCGTCTACAATCTTTCCCGGCTGGCCTCGCCGTTGCTGGGCTTCGGGCGGCAGGAAGTGGTTTTCTTCGCCGCGATGATCATCGTGTCGTCCTCGGCGATCATCGGGAAGGTGCTGCAGGAGACCGGGCTGACGCACGAGAAGGCGGGCCAGATGGCGATGGGCATCACGGTGCTGGAGGACGTGGTGGCGGTGGTGTCGCTGGCGCTGTTGAACTCGGTGGTGTTGCTCGGCGGCATGGGCGAGGCGAAGGTGGGGCAGACGATCGGCATCATGGGCGCGTTCGTGGCGCTGGCGGGAGTGGTGGGGCTGATCGCCGTGCCGTGGCTGCTGCGGAAGCTCAACCAGTCGGCGAGCGAGGAATTGCAGACGCTGGTGGTGGCGGGGCTCATGCTCGGGCTCGCGCTGACGGCGCAGCGGGCGGGGTATTCGCTGGCGATGGGGGCCTTCATCCTCGGCTCGATCATCGCGGAGACGCCGCAACGCGGGCAGATCGACCGCGTGTTCGAGGGGGCGCGGGACATGTTCAGCGCGGTGTTCTTCGTCTCGATCGGCATGCAGATCGACATCCGCGTGCTCGGCGATTCGTGGCTGCTGGTGCTGGGGGCGTCGGCGCTGGCGCTGGGCGTGCGCATCTTCGCGGGCACGATGGGCATGCTGATCACGGGCGTGAAGCTGCGCGACGCCTCGCGGGTCGGCCTCATGCTGACGCCGATCGGCGAATTCTCGTTCATCATCGCGCAGCTGGGCGTCACGTCCGGGTTGGTGCCGGAGAATTTCCGGGCGCTGGCCGTGGGGTTGTCGCTCGTCACGGCGCTGGCGGCGCCGCTGCTGACGCGGCATTCCGGGGCGTTGAGCGCACGGATCGCCTCGTGGCAGCCGGCGTGGTTCGACGGGTTGCTGGCGAATTACGGGCGGTTGCTGGACCGGATGCAGGCGCGGCAGAAACGCAGCGTGCTGTGGCAACTCAGCCGCAAGCGCCTGGTCCAGATCGGCCTCGAGGTGCTGCTGGTGACGGGCATGCTGGCGTTCGCCGAGCCGTTGTTCGGCAGCGTGGAGCGTTTCCTGCCGGACGAGACCTTCTTTGCCGGGGCGCCGCTCGTCATCTTCTGGTGCGGGCTGGGCGTGCTGGTGTTGCTGCCTTTGCTGGCGATCTGGCGCAACGCCTCGGCGCTGGCCATGATCATCGCGGAGATGAGCACCGCGGGGCATCCGCGCGCCGCGCGGCTGCGGATTTATGTGGAGAACGGGATCAAGGGTCTGGTGACGGTCGCGTTGTTCCTCTGGCTGAGCGCGCTGCTGCCGGTGAGCGGTCACGGCCGCTGGCTGCCGCTCGGCGCCTTCCTCGTGCTGGTGCTCGCGGCGCTGCTGCTGCGGCGCAAGCTGAGCTACTGGCACAGTGTGCTTGAGATCGAGCTGCAGGAGCGGTTGGAGGGGAACGAGGGCAAGTTCACCGGCACGACGGCGCCGTTCCTGGCGCAGCACGGCGAATGGCAGCTGGCGTTGATCGAGTGCGTGATCCCCGACCAGGCCGACTGCCGCGGGCGCACGCTGGGCGACATCGGGCTGCGCTCGAAGCTCGGCTGCGTGGTCGCGGGCGTGGAGCGGCAGGGCGTGATGATCGGCAACCCCTCGTCAGACACGGCGCTGTATCCGCGCGACAAGATCCTGCTGCTGGGCGACCCGAAGCAGACGGCGGCCGGTAAGGAATTCCTCACGGGCGTGAGCGCCGGTGCGGCGTCTTCGAACTTCGATGAGGTGCGCATGGAGACCTACGCGCTGCCGGCGGACAGCAAGCTGGCGGGGCGCACGCTCGCCGAGCTGGCGCCGACGCGGCATGTGGGCGTGCAGCTGGCCGGCATCAATCGCGGCGGCCAGCGCATCCTGAATCCCGGCGGCGAAGTCACGCTGCTGGCCAACGACGACGTGCTCCTGCTCGGCAGCCCGGATCAGATCGCGGCCTTCAAGGTGTGGGCGCGCGAGGGCACGGTGTAGCCTCGACCGGCCGGGAGGTGGCGATCGAGGGGGAGAACTCAGCGCCGCCGGCCGCGCGTGCTGGAATCCGAGACGGTGATGAGGTGAATGCTGGCGGGGGCTCGCGCCTCCAGGATGCGGAGCCGCAATTTTTCCGCCCGGAACTTCGAGTCCCAGAGACAGAAGCCGTCGTGGTGCTTGGTGATGAGAATGACGTGGCGGAAGCCCGCCTCCTTCGCGGTCTGGATCCACTGATCGCAATCGAGCTGGGTCGGATTAAAGGACGAGGCGGGCAAGGTGCCGTCGGACCACTCGATCTCGTTGAAGGTATTGACGCCAAAATGAATGAACATGCCGTAGCCGCGCTCGATCAGCTGGCGTTGGCCGGCGTTGGGTTGCAGCGGCCCGGCCCAAGCGGAGGTGAGCAGCGCGGCGAACAGGAACAGAGACGCGAAGCAGAGCCCGGGGGGCGAAGGGCGGAAGGCGGTCGTCACGACCTGCATGCTCTGCCTCCGGGCAACCCTTTGTCGCCCCAAATATCGCGGGTGCGCGTCCCACGTTCGGGGGAGGTTCGGGGCTTCCGCCGTCGCACCCGATGAAAAACAAAAAGCGCGCCGGGTGGGCGCGCTTCGGGAGGTCGGACTGAGCGATTGGCTCAGTTGTTGCCGGGTTTGGTGTCGGACTTCGTTTCCGTTTTCTTCTCGGTCGGGCCGTCGTCCTTGGCGGCGTTCTTGAACTCCTTGATCGACTGGCCGAGGCCCTTCGCGAGCGAGGGGAGTTTCGAGCCGCCGAAGAGCAGGAGCAGGATGACCAGGATGACGATCAACTCGGTAGGACCGAGGCCCATGAAGGCGAGGAACGAGAAAGGCGACATGATGCAGGAGGCTATTTTGGCCGGATTTTGAGTAAAGGGCTAAAGCGGCCGGCTCAGTGCTGCGGGGGCAGCGAGGATTGGAAGCTGCCGAGGAAGGGAGGGAAGGGGCTGCCGCCTCCGCCCGAACGTCCCATGCCGCCGGGGCCGCCTTGCTTGATGAACTGCGGCGGGATTGCCGGCGGCTTCTTGAGCAGGTTCTGCGGATTGTCGATCTGCTCGGCGTCGAAGAAGCCGTGCAGTTGGCGAATGCGCGTCGGGTGGCGCATCTTGCGGAGCGCTTTCGCTTCGATCTGGCGGATGCGCTCGCGGGTGACTTTGAATTGCTTGCCGACTTCCTCGAGCGTGCGGCTGTAGCCGTCGACGAGGCCGAAGCGCAGCGTGAGCACGCGACGCTCGCGCTCGGTGAGGGAGTCGAGCACGTCCATGATCTTTTCGCGGAGGAGCGAGAAGGCGGTCATGTCGTAGGGATTTTCCGCGGACTTGTCCTCGATGAAGTCGCCGAAGGACGTGTCGTCGCCGTCGCCGACGGGCGATTGGAGCGAGATGGGCTGCTGCGCCATCTTCATGATCTGCTGCACGCGCTCGACGGGCAGGTTCATCTCCTCGGCGACTTCCTCGGGCGTCGGCTCATGGCCGAATTCCTGGAGGAGCTGCTTCTGGACCTGCATCACCTTGTTCAGCGTCTCGATCATGTGGACCGGGATGCGGATGGTGCGCGCTTGATCGGCGATGGAGCGGGTGATGGCCTGGCGAATCCACCACGTGGCGTAAGTGGAGAACTTGTAGCCGCGGCGGTATTCGAATTTCTCGACCGCCTTCATGAGGCCCATGTTGCCCTCCTGGATGAGGTCGAGGAAGGAGAGGCCGCGGTTCGTGTATTTCTTCGCGATGGAGATGACGAGGCGGAGATTGGCCTCGACCATCTCGGTCTTCGCTTGGTGCGCTTCGCGGATGTGCTTGCGGCCGGTCTTGAGTGACTCGGCGAGGGCCTGCGGCGTGATGCGCAGCTCAGTCTCGACGGCCTTCAGGCGGGCGTTGACGGCGCGCACGTCGATGGTGGCGTCCTTCTTCGATTTCGGGTGCTTCGCGCGGTAGAGTTCGCTGTTGCACTTCTCGATCTCGTCGAGCTTGGGCTGGAGTTCGATGAGGAAGTCCTCGAACACCTTCAGCTTGAAGAAGAATTTGACGTAGTTGGCGCGGAGGACGTTGTCGCGCTTCTTGAAACGGATCATCGCGTTCTTGCGCGATTTCTCGTCCTTGGCCTTGAGCGCGTCGTGCCAGGCTTCGGTGGCGGCTTCGTCGTTCTCGCGGGTGGATTGGACGAGCTTCTCGAGGTTCTTGAAGTAGGCCTCGCGGCTCTCGATTTTCTTGTCGATGACGAGGCGGTCGAAACGCTCGGTGCGCTGGAGGAGTTTTTCGCCTAGGTCGGCGAGGTATTTGCCGACGGGGCCGATGGGGAAAAGCGCGGCGAGCGCGTTCATCTCGGCGGTCTCGATGCGCTTGGAAATTTCGACTTCTTGCTCGCGCGTCAGCAGCGGGACCTGGCCCATCTGCTTGAGATACATGCGCACCGGATCGTCGAGGATGTCGTTGTTCGACGTGCGGGATTCTTCTTCCTCGGCTTCTTCCTGGCGCGCCTTGTAGCCTTCGACTTCCTGCGGATCGAGGATGTCGATCTCGAGGTTCTGGAGGACGGAGATGACGTTCTCGATGTCCTCGGGATTGTCGACGGACTCGGGCAGCGCCTCGTTGATGTCCGCGTAAGTGAGGTAGCCTTGCTCCTTCGAGAGGCGGATGAGGTAGCGGATCTTGTCGTTGAGATCGCCGGAGAGATTCTCGAGGGCCTTTTCCTTGAACTCCTTGGTCGCGGCCTCGGAGGCGGCGAGAGGGGCGCTTTGCTTCGCGGGCGGCGGGACCACTTCGGCGGCGCGGCTGACCGGCTTGACCGGGGCGGCGGGCTTGGCGGCGTGGGCCTTCGTTTCGGCGGGCGAGGGATGGGCGGCCTTGGCCGGCGCGTGCTCCTTGGCTTTGGCGGACTTGGCGGCGGGGGCGGCAGGCTTGGTTTTACGCGACATACGGCGGTTAGGTCTGGCTCGGGAACGAGTTACGAAAGGAAGGGAGCGGCAGGACAGCGGTCAGGAGGCGATGACGAGCCTCGGCGGATTTTGGAGCTGTCGGAGGATATCTGCGCGTTGCTTCAAGAGTGAAAATAGGTGCGCGTCACCATTTGTGCCCTGTGAGGCTATTTCAAGTTCTATTTGCCTGAGGCGCGGCTCGTGGTGGCGGCGGTGGAGGGCGCGCAGGCCTTCGTTGGCGAATTTGGCCAGATCCTCGTCGCCCGGAGTCTCGAACAACAGGTGGGCGGCGAGGGCCTTTTCCTCCTGTGATTCAAGCAGTTGGTCGAGGGCCTCCCGGCCCGGCCAGCCGTTGTGCTGCACCTCGGCCAGGAGGCGGTCGAGGAGCTGGCCGGCGAGCGTGGTGGTATCGATCCACTCGTGCGGAAGCTGGGTGGCGAGGGCGTGCAGCGTGGGCTCGTCGTGCAGGCAAAGATAAAGCAGATGCTCCTCGCTGCCTTGGGTGTGGGCGTCGGCGGAGACCGGTGCGGGAGCGGTCGCGGCGGGTGGGCGGGCACCGCCGGCTTGGCGGCGCACGTGGACGGCGAAATCGCGTTCGAGGGCGGCGGAAGGGAGGCGGAGCAGCGCGGCGAGCTCGGTGAGGAAACCGGCGCGGGCGACATCGCTGTCGGCCTGCGCGACGATCTCGAACAACGCCTGCGCCGTGCGCGACTTCTGCTCGGCGCCGGCCGCACCGACGTCGGGCAGCAGCGAGCGCACGGCGAATTCCATCGCGCCGAGCGCGCCGCGCCGCACCTCGTCGTAGGCGGCGAGGCCGCGTTCGAGAAAGAGCAGGTCGGGGTCGAGTTTTTCGGCACCGGCAAGGACGAGGAAGCGCGCCTCGATGCCGGCCTTCAGCGCCAGCGGCAGGAAACGCAGCGCGGCCTTCTGGCCGGCGGAGTCGCTGTCGAAGAAGCACTCCACCTGCGGATGGTAGCGACGCATGAGCAGCAGCTGGCCGTCGGTGATCGAGGTGCCTTGAGGCGCGACGGCGGTCTTCAGGCCGACGCTCCAGCAACGCAGCGCGTCGAGCTGGCCCTCGACGAGCACGAACGGTTTGCCGTCGCCCACGGCGGTGCGCGCGCGGTCGAGGTTGAAGAGCAGGTTGCTCTTCGTGAAGATGGGCGTCTCGGGGGAGTTGACGTATTTCGCCTCGCGCGCTGGGTCGTCCTGCGGCGTGAGCTCGAGCTGGCGCGCGGTGAAGGCCACGACGCGGCCCTGGTGGTCGCGGATCGGGATCATCAGCCGCCCGCGGAAGCGCGGCCGCATCGTCGCGGAGGTGACGGGGGCGTTGTCGCGCACGAAGAACAGGCCGCACTGGCGCAGGGACTCGTCCGAGAAGCGCCGCTTGATGAGCGCCTCGGCGAGCGCACGGTCCTCGACGGGCGCGAAGCCGATCTTGAACTCCTCGGCGAGCTCGAGCGTGAATTTCCGGTTCTTCACCCAGTAGTCGCGGATCCAGGCGCCGTGCGCATTCGGCGCGAGGAAGGCCTGCCGGTAATAATCGGCCGCGGCATCGTGGAGGTCGAAGATCTCCTGCCGCAGCGAGCGCTCCTCGCGCGACGGCCCGCCGCTTCCTTCCTCGAATTCGAGCTCGACGCCGAAGCGTTTGGCGAGCGTCTCGGCGGCCTCGGTGAATTGGAGGCCCTCGGTCTCCATCACGAAGGAGAGGATGTCGCCGGCCTTGCCGCAGCCGAAACACTTGTAGAAGCCCTTGTCGGTGGAGACGTGGAACGAGGGTGTTTTCTCCGCGTGGAAGGGGCAGAGGCCCTTGAAGCGGCTGCCGCCGGCCTTCTTCAACGCGACGGTGCGCGCGACGACATCGTGGATGTTCACGCGCAACTTCAGATCGCGAAGGCTGCTGGCTTTGATGACGGGCACGTCAACCAAGCAGTTGGCGCGGGCGGGCGCGGTTTCCGAGTCAAAAAGCGCGGCGGCGCTCCGGCGGCGCACGGAAGGGATAATGGAGACCCGGTGGTGCACCGACACTTTCAGATTAAACTTTTCCGTGCCGGCGGGGTCTGTCAACGTGCGCGGCCCTGGCAACGGGGCGGCGCCCTTCGTCGTCAACCCTCTCACATGATCCTTTCCGTCTCCCGGTCCTGCCGGATTCTCACGCTCTGCCTCGCGACGCTCCTGCCCGCGTGGCTCCACGGCCAGACGGCCGCGCCCGCCGCGGCCAAGCCGGTGCCCGCGCCGCGCCTGCCCGTCTGGGAGATGAACCTGCCGGACTTCAGCGAGGCGGCCTACCGCTACGCGGTCGAGCAGGTGCTGCAGGAGTTCGAGCGCGTGAGCGGTCGCGCGCTCCGGCCGGGGCCGAAGCGCAAGGTCGGCCTGAAGATCTACACGGACTCCGGCCCGGGCCTTGCCACGCCGTTCCCGCTCGTGCGCGCCGTCATCGCGTCGTTGGAGAAGCGCGGCTACGGGCGTGAAAACATCTTCCTCGTGGGCCTGAATCCCCTGCGGTTGCGGCTCACGGGTTTCCTGCCGTCGTTCGCGACGGGCGAGGCGCCGTTCCCCGAGCATCCGGTCTTCGTGCTCGAGTCGGGCAAGTTCTACGATCCGGTGTGGTTCTACGACAGCCCGCTCCCGGCGCGTTTCGATCCGGTGACCAACGACCGCGACGTCGAGGTCGCGGCGGGCGGCAAGGCCTCCACCACCATCGAGGAGGACCGCAAGAGCTTCCTGGCCACGCCGCTGTTCGTGGACGCGGATTTCTGGATCAACCTGCCGGTCTACACCGACCATCCCGTGCTCGGCGTCAACGGCGCGCTGGTGAACGCCACGCTGTGGAACGCGAGCAACACCTTCCGCTTCTTCAAGAGTCCCGCCACCGCGCCCGCCGCCGTGGCGGAGATGGCGGCCATCCCGGAATTGCGCGAGACGTGGGCGCTCAGCCTCGTGAGCCTGCAGCTCTACCAGTTCATCGGCGGCCCCTATTTCAACTCCCTCTATACCGTCTCCGAGCCCCGGCTCTGGGCGAGCGCGGACCCGGTGCTGCTCGACTCGATGATGCTCGAGCGCCTCAACGCCGCGCGCAAGCGGACGGGCTTCGCGCCCATCGGCGATGACGAGACCCGCATGCTCGATTTTGCCCAGCAACTCGGAGTCGGGCACCGGGCTGCGGCCGACGCCAGCGTGGTCCGGCTCGGCCCGCGCTGAGCGGGTGGGCGAGGGCGGCGCGATCCGCCCGACGCCGGATTGAGAAGCGCGGCGGGTTCGGTGCGTCACGTGAGCTCATGCCCCGCAGCAAGGCTGCGACTACCCGCGGCAGAGTGCGGCCGGGCACAAAATTCCCTTGAACCGATGCCGCGCGCCGCAACGCTGGGACACGATGTCATCCGCCGCCTACCTGCCCATTTTGGTGCAAATCGTGCTCGCCGCCGCCATCACCGGCGCCGTCATCGGCGCGAGCCATCTCTTCGGCCAGCGCTTCAAGCGGAACCGGATCAAGGACACCGCCTACGAGTGTGGCGTGCCCTCCGAGGGCAGCACGCACACGCGTTTTTCGGTCAAATTCTACGTCACCGCGATGCTGTTCATCCTCTTCGACATCGAGGTGGTGTTCCTCATTCCTTGGGCGTTCGTCTACCGCGATTTCCTCGCCAACCACATCTCCATCCTTGCTCCCATACTCTTCTTTCTCGGCGTGCTCGTCCTCGGGCTTTTCTACGAGGTGAAGAAGGGCGCCCTCGAGTGGGAAAAGTGACGGTCCGCGCTGCGCGCGGAAAATCTCCAACGCCCAACCTTCCAACCCCCAAGATGGCGTGCGAGAGACCAGCTCCGTCCGTTGACCTGAAAAGGTGGCCGGCGTTGCCGAGGGGGATTTTCTAACCGGTGCGTCTCGACAAATACATCTCCCGTTCGCGCATCGTCGACCTCGCCAGCGCCGACATGGAGGGCGCATTGGAGGAGTTGTTGAACCTGACGGTCGACCGCTTTCCCGATCTCGACAAGACGGCCCTGTTGAAGGGGCTGCTGCGGCGCGAAAGCACGATGACGACCTACCTCGGTCTCGGCGTCGCGCTGCCGCACGTGCGCGCGAAGATGGGCCGCCGTTACCTGATCGCCGTCGGGCGCAGTCCCTACGGCATCCGCTACGACGGTGCCATCGAGAGCGAGCCCGTGCGGCTCGTGATCATGCTCATCGCCGACGAGCGCACCCGCGACTACCTGCAGGTGCTGGCCTCGCTGGCGCGCCTGCTGAAAGAGCAGGACTTCGTCGACGGCCTGGTGCAGGCGGCGGATCTCGACACGGTGCACGAGCGGCTGTTCGCGGGCTTGGGCGGCATCGCGACGCTGAAGCCGGTGCCGATCGCGGCCAACCGCGTGAACAAGGTCGTGTTGCGCGAGGCGGAAAAGATCGCGCGCGGCACGGGCTGCAAGGCCATCATGGTTTTCGGCGACACCTTCACGGGCGGCTTCGAGACGCCGAAGTGGGGCGCGGGGCTGAAGACTTTCCTCGTCACGCGCAACCTCTCCGACGCCGACGACCATCCCGGCCGCTACAGCGACACGATCCAGGTGCGCTCGTTCTCCAACCAGCGGCTCGCCCAACTGCGCAGCGCCATGCTCGTGGGCCTCACGCGCGGCACGATCAGCTTCTCCGACCGCGTTTGCTGCGTCGGCGGCATGGCGGGCAGCAACCAGTTCGACGCCGTGGTCGTGGTCGACGTGGAAAAGGAATTCCAGACCCTCCTCTCCGGACACGCCGACCTGTTGCCGGAGGACGTGAAACCGGAGGTCCTCGAGCGCGTGATCGGCGTGGCGACCGAGCTCGCCGTCGAAGGCCGCGAGGGGCGTCCGGTGGGCTGCCTCTTCGTCGTCGGCGACAGCGCCAAGGTCGAGCGGGCCTCGAAGCCGCTCGTTTTGAATCCGTTCTACGGCTACCGTGAGGAGGAGCGGAACATCCTCAATCCCTTCATGGACGAGACCATCAAGGAATTCTCGTCCGTCGACGGCGCCTTCATCATCCGCGGCGACGGGGTGGTGGAGACGGCGGGCTCGCTCCTGCAGGCTTCCGATTTCAACCACGCGCTGCCGAGCGGGCTCGGCACCAGGCACGCCGCCGCCGCCGCCATTTCCGTGGCGGCCGAGTGCATCGCCATCGTCGTCTCGTCGAGCACGGGTCAGGTGACGCTTTTCCGCCGCGGCGTGATGATGCCGTTGACGGAGAAGAAAGTGACGGTCTGACGGGCGCCGACTCAAGCGTCTGGCCGGCAAGGTGTTGTCCGCTTGCGCGAGAGTGATTTTAAGACGGGGCGACCGGGTTCGGCATCGTCGCACAGCATTTGCCTGCGCCGAGCAATTTAGGGTTGCGCAGGGCAGGGCGGGGGCTTTGCTCGTCCCTTCCAACCTATTTAAGCCATGCAAGAAACCGTCACCTTGGAGTGCACCGAAGCCCGTAAAGAGGGCAAACCCGTCTCGCGTTATCTCACGAAGCGCAACAAGAAGACCGTCACCGAGCGCATCGAGAAGAAGAAGTATAACCCCTTCCTCAAGCGCCACACCCTCCACAAGGAGATCAAGTAAGTCCCGCTTCGCGGACTTGTCCCGCGGCACGCTTTCGAGGCCGGTCTCGCGACCGGCCTTTTTTCGTGGGCGGATTCCGGCGTGCGGCAGGACGCAATCGGCGGCCACCATGAAACCCGATTTGTCCGCCGGGTAGGCGGCGACCTTGTAGCGCCCGGCGGCCATGATCGCGTGTCACCGGCGGCCTGCGTCCGAAACCGGGTGGCCGGGGAATATCTATTCCCACCCGATGCTGATCGCACCCCAGTCGAGGGCCACGTGCAGGCCGAGCACCACGAGCGGATAAAGCAGCGCGGCATAGCCGAGCCAGAGGCGCCGGCGGGCGAGCGGTGGCGAGAGCAGCACGCAGCTGACGAAGCAGAGCGCCCAAAGGTTGCCGAGGAGGTGTCCGCCCTGCCACCAGCGGCTGGAAAACCCGAGCGCGATCAACCCGACGAAAGGCGCGGCGCAGACGGCTTGTTGGAGCCGGGCGCGCGTCATTTCTTCTCGGCAGGGACTTGCGGAGGCATCCGCGTGACGGTGCCCTGCGCGGCTAGTTGGGCGCGGCGGTTGGCTCGCCAGGCGTCGCGGTGCTTGCGGATCCAGTCGAGCAGCGCGCGTTCGAAGCCGATGTCGTAGCCGAGGCGTTCGGACTCGATCCACTTGTGCTTCAGGATCTCCTCCCGCTCGGCGAGGAACTCCTGATAGAGGCTCGATTGTTTGACGAACTCCTTGCTGCCTTTGCTTTCGTTGATGCGGGAAGAAGTCATGGCGGGGCGGTCAATCCACGCGGCGGCACCCGCAGGCGTCGCTCGTTGGGTGCGTGGAGGTGACCTTCATCGTGGGCAAGGTAGGATTCGCGTTCGCGCGCTGTCAATCGCTAGACCTTCAGGCGCGTGAGGAGAGTTTCGGCGATCGAGCGGAAGACCTGGCCGGGTTTGCTGGCGGGATTGTTCACCACCACGGGCAGTCCGCAGTCGCCGCCGGCGCGGATCTCGGCGAACAGCGGCACCTGCCCGAGCAGGCCGGTGCCGAGCGCCTCGGCCGTGGCGGCGCCGCCGCCTTCGCCGAACAGCGATTGACGGGTGCCGTTGGCGTCCTCGAACCAGCTCATGTTCTCCGCCACGCCGAGCAGCGGCACGTTGACCTTCTGGAACATGATGCCGCCCTTGCGCGCGATGTTGGTGGCGGCGGTCTGCGGCGTCGTGACGAGCACGGCGCCGTCGAGCGGCAGCGTCTGCACGAGCGAGAGCTGGGCGTCGCCGGTGCCGGGCGGCAGGTCGACGAGGAGGATGTCGAGCTCGCCCCACTTCACGTTCTGCACGAATTGCTGGATGGTCTTCATCACCATCGGGCCGCGCCAGACGACCGGCGTGTTGTCGTCCACGAGGAAGCCCATCGACATCACCTTCACGCCGTGGCGCTCCAGCGGCACGAGCGACTCGCCGTCGATCTCCGGCCGGCCCTCGATGCCCATCATCAGCGGCACGCTCGGGCCGTAGATGTCGCAATCCATCAGGCCCACGCGACCAGGCCGGCCGCGCGCTTCCAACACTTGGGCGAGGGCGCAGGCCAGGTTGACGGCGAAAGTCGACTTGCCCACGCCGCCCTTGCCGGAGGCGATGGCCACGGAGCGCTTGATCCCCGCCGGGGCCGTGCCGCCGCCGAGGTTGGCCTGACCGGGCTTCGGCGGCGCCTTGGCGGGCGAGACCGCGAGCTCGATGATGACATCCGTGATGCCCGGCTGCGCGCGCAGGCATTGCTCGATCTCCGTCTTCAGGAAGGTCGGCACCTTCGGATCCGACGTCGTCAACGCGACCGAGACCTTCGCGGTGCCCGCGTCGAACGCGGCCGAGCGCACCAGACCGAACGACACGATGTCGCGGCTGAAGCCGGGATACTTCACCTGTTTGAGGGCTTCCTTGATCGCGTCGGAGTTCACGTGGTTGAGGCGGTGATAAATGGCTTGGAAAACGAAAGGCTTTGAAGTTGTTCCTAGAGGTCTCGGAGTAAAACAAAAACCCGAGGCGATTCCGCTCAGTAATTTCCGGCTTCCCGACATGCAAAAAACTTTCTCCCTCCTTCTGGCCGCCGCCCTCGCTTTGGCGGTCCCGGCCTTCGCCCAGCGCGACATGGGCGTCATCGACACCAAGGCCGAGGGCCAGAGCATCCCCGTCTCGATCACCGGCTCGCCCGAGCTCAAGGGCCTCGCCGACCTCGCCTTCGAGGCACACGGCAGCTACCGCCGCGTCGCCAGCGGCGGATCGTTCACGCTGAATTTCACCGCGGCCGGACCGAACCAGGTCACGGTCACCGTCGCGCGCGGCAGCTCGCCTGTGCACCGCGAGACCGTCAGCGGCACCAGCACGCGCCACGCCCTGCTCCGCGCGGCCGATGTCGCCGTCGCCAAGACCAGCGGACTGCGCGGCTTCTTCGCGGGCAAGCTCGCCTTCGTCGCCGAGCGCGGCGGGCAGCAGACCATCATGACGGGCGATCTCTTCTTCGGCGAGGTGCAGAGCCACCCCGTGCAGGGCAAGCAGATCGTCGGCCCACGCTGGTCGCCCGACGGCGGCAAGATCATCTTCACCAGCTACCGCACGGGTTTCCCCGACATCTACGCCCTCGACCTGCGCGCGCGTTCGTTGAACACGCTCGTCAGCCTCAAGGGCACCAACAGCGGCGGCCGCCTCAGCCCCGACGGCTCGCGCCTCGCGATGGTTCTCTCCGGCGAAGGCAACCCCGAGATCTACGTCGGCAACGCGCAGGGCCGGCAGATCAAGCGTCTCACCAACAACCAATCCGTCGAGGCCTCGCCCGCGTGGTCGCCCGACGGCTCGCGCCTCATCTTCACCTCTGACGCCGCCGGCGGCCCGCAGCTCTACGTCATGTCCTCCGCGGGCGGCGCGATGCAGCGCTTGCAGACCAACGTCTCGCGCTACTGCGCCGAGCCCGATTGGAGCCGCGCCGATCCGAACAAGATCGTCTTCACCGCGGCCGTCGGTCGCGGTTACCAGATGGCCGTTTACGACCTGAAGACGGGCGTGGGCAAGATCGTCTCCAAAGCGCCGATGGACGCCGTCGAGCCCGTCTGGCTCGCCGACGGCCGCCACGCTGTGTGCACGTTCCGCAGCGCGAGTTCGCGCGCCCTCTTCCTCGTCGATACGGAGACCGGCAAGGCCACGCGCCTCAGCCCCGCGGTCCTCGGCAACGCCTGGAACGCCAGCTACCTCGCGCCCTGAGCGTGCCGCGGCCATGAAACTCCTCTTCATTGGCGACATCGTCGGCAAACCCGGCCGCGAGGCCGTCGCTGCGGTGGCGCCGCGCCTGCGGGAGGAGCGCGGCATCGACTTCATCCTCGCCAACGGCGAGAACGCCGCCGCCGGCTCGGGCATCACGGGCTCGCTCGCCGAGATCCTCCTCCGCGAAGGCGGTCTCGATGGCATCACGCTCGGCGACCACGTCTGGGACCAGAAAGGGTGGGAGCACGAAATCGGCAACTTCCCGCGCGTCTGCCGCCCGGCGAATCTGCCGGCTTCCTGCCCGGGCCGCACGCATCTGATCGTCGAGAAAAACGGGTTTCGCCTGCTCGTCTTCACCGTGCTCGGCCGCAACTTCATGGGCCCGAAAGTCGATTGTCCGTTCGACACCGCCGACCGCCTGCTCGCCGAGCACGCCGGCCGCTACGACGGCGCCTTTGTCGAGATCCACGCCGAGGCCACGTCGGAGAAGCAGGCGCTCGGCTGGCACCTGGCCGGCCGCGCGATGGCCGTGCTCGGCACGCACACGCACGTCGCGACCGCCGACACGGCGCTGTTGCGGGGGCAGACGGCCTTCCAGTGCGACGTCGGCATGACCGGTCCGCACGAATCCGTGCTCGGCCGCGAGATCGCGCCGGTGATCGCGCGCTTCCGCGACGGCATGCCGAAGCGCTTCGACGTCGCCACCGGCGACGTGCGGCTCTCCGGCACGCTGGTGGAATTCGATGCCGCCGGCCGTGCCCACGGCATCGAGTGGCTCAGCGTGCGCCCATGATCTTCTCCCAGCGGCACGCCGACGCCTATGTGCCCGACGGCGCGCCGCTCGCGGCCGCGCTCGCGCGCACGACGCACCTGTGCCTCGCCGCGCATCAGGACGACATTGAGATCATGGCCTATCACGGCATCGCCGCCTGCCACGGGCGCGCCGACCGCGGTTTCACCGGCGTGGTCGTCACCGATGGCGCCGGCAGCCCGCGCACGGGTCCGTTTGCCGCGTTCACCGACGCGCAGATGCAGGCGGTGCGGCGCGAGGAGCAGCGGGCCGCGGCGCGCCACGGCGCCTACGCCGCCATGATCCAGCTCGCGCACCCGAGCGCGCAGGTGAAGGACCCCGCCTTTGCCGGCGTGCGCGGGGATCTCGGCCACCTGCTCGCGACCATGCGCCCGCAGGTCGTCTATCTGCACAATCCCGCCGACAAGCACGACACGCACGTCGCCGTTTTCCTCCGTTGCCTGGAAGCCTTGCGCTCCCTCCCTGCGGAGCACCGGCCGGCGGAGGTTTACGGCTGCGAGGTCTGGCGTGATCTCGATTGGCTCGTGGATGCCGACAAGGTCGCGCTCGACGTCTCGGCCCGGCCCGAACTCGCCGCGCAACTCGTCGCCGTCTTCGCGTCGCAGATCGCCGGCGGCAAGCGCTACGACCTCGCCACAGCCGGACGCCGTCTGGCGCACGCCACATTCCACACCTCCCACGCCGCGGACCGCGCCCAGGCGCTGACGTGGGCGATGGACCTGACGCCGCTCGTGCGCGATCCGCAGCTTTCCGTCGAGGAATTCACCCTCGGTTACGTGGAACGCCTCCGCGCGGATGTCGCCGCGCGTCTCCGTCGCTTCGCTTGAGCAGAGGCGCCGCGAGGCGGACGTGACGGAGAATTTTCTTCCGGCACCGGAGGTTTCCCGGTTGAGTGCCGCCATGGTCAAAAGCACCGGCATCTACCAAGGCGAACTCAACTGCCAGCTGACGCATGGGCCCTCCGGCCAGAAGATCGACACCGATGCGCCGAAGGACAACCACGGCCGTGGCCTCGCGTTCTCGCCGACGGACCTGTTCTGCGCCTCGCTCGGCTCCTGCATGGTAACGACCATGGCCATCGCCGCGAAGAACCGCCTCGGCTTCGACATTCCCGGAGTGAAGTGGGAAGTGGCAAAGGAGATGTCGGCCGACGCCCCGCGCCGCATCGTGCGCATCACCTGCGACGTGTGGCTGCCTTTCCCGAAGACCAAGGACCCGGAAGGCGTGCTCGAGCGCGCGGCCCTGGCCTGCCCGGTGAAGAAGAGCCTCAGCCCCGAGGTCGAGACGCCCACCCGTTTCCACTGGGCGGACTGAGCGCGTTCAGGCCGGTGGCGGCACGAAACGATAGGCGCCCTCGAAGACCAGCGTCAGGTCATCGAGGTGGATGCGCACCTTGATCCGGCCGGACGTGGCATCGGCGGGCTCGGCATGACCGGTCACGCGGCGGGGTTTGTCCCGATGGTTGTGAGCGTCGCCCGTGAACTCGATCCGCTCGCCCCGCGCGAGCCGCGCCAATTCGGCCGCCGGCACATGCATCGCGATGCGACCGTGCTCGCTCCAGAAAAACCACGGGAAAACCTTCGCCTCGTAGGTGGACTCGAATGCTTCGCCCGTCCGCACGAATGCACCGGTCGTGAGCGTCACGGTGCCGACATAGACCGAGGTTTTCATCGCCGGCACCTCCACGCGGCCGAGCGTCAGCGCTGGCTCCACCGCGTGCAGCGGAACCGGGATGAGCAGGGCGAACCAGAGAGGGAGGAAACGCACGCCCGCCACCATGCGCCCTCGGCGTCCGCGGGCAAACGGGAACCGGCCGGAGTGCGCGCCTCACCTTGCCACCGGCCGGCCGGCGCGTCCGGCGGGCCCCAAAATCTCGTTGCCTCGACGGCGCGCCGGCCGTTGCTTCGCGCCTCTATGGCAAAGAAAGCGCAAGCCACGTGGGGCGGACGTTTCTCGGCGGGTCCCGCCGAGCTCATGCTCAAGTTCAGCGAGTCGGTCTCCTTCGACGCGCGCCTCGCGCCGTTCGACGTTCAGGGCAGCAAGGGCCACAGCGCCATGCTCGCCCACGTCGGCATCATCACCGCACAGGAGCGCGACGCCATCCACGCCGGCCTCGATGCGATCCTCGCCGAGATCCAGGCGGGCAAGTTCACCTGGCGCACGCAGTTCGAGGACGTGCACATGAACATCGAGCAGGCGCTGACCAAGCGCGTGCCGGCTGCCGCCAAGCTCCACACTGCGCGCAGTCGCAACGATCAGGTCGCGACCGACATGCGCCTCTACTTCAAGGCCGCGTGCACCGACATCATCCAGCGCATCGACGCCGCGCAGCGCGCCATCCTCGCGCTGGCCGAGGCCAACGCCGACGTGCTCATCCCCGGTTACACGCACCTGCAGCGCGCGCAGCCCGTCTATCTCGCGCATCACCTCGGCGCCTATCTCGAGATGCTGCAGCGCGACGCGGAGCGCTTCGCCGTCGTGCAGGATCACGCCAACTGGTGCCCGCTCGGCTCCGGCGCCATCGCCGGCACGACGCTGCCGATCGACCGCGAGTTCTCGGCCAAGGCGCTCGGCTTCGTCGATGCCAAGGGCCGCCCGCGCGTCACGCCGAACAGCATGGATGCGGTCAGCGACCGCGACACCTACATCGAGTTCGCCGCCGCGTGCGCCACGGTCGGCGTGCACCTTTCGCGCATGGCGGAGGATCTCATCCTCTGGGCCTCGCAGGAGTTCAAGTTTGTGGAACTGCCCGATGCGTTCTGCACCGGTTCCAGCCTGATGCCGCAGAAGAAGAATCCCGACTCGATGGAGCTGATCCGCGGCAAGTCCGCGCGCCTGCAGGGCAACCTGCACACCTTGCTCACGCTCGTGAAGGGCCTGCCGCTGACCTACAACCGCGACCTGCAGGAGGACAAGCCGCCGGTGTTCGACAGCCACGATCAGACCGTGCTCTGCCTCGAGGTGCTCGCCGGCACCTTCGCCGGCACGACGGTGCATCGCGACCGCTGCGCCACCGCTGTGGCCGATCCGGCGCTGCTGGCCACGGATCTGGCGGACTATCTCGTGCGCGCCGGCGTGCCGTTCCGCGAGGCGCATCATGTGGTCGGCGCCGTCGTGCGTCTGGCCGAGAAGAAGCGCGTGCCGATCGACCGCCTGAGCCACGCCGAGGTGCAGCGTGTGCACCCGAAGCTCGCGCCCGATTGGATCGAGTCGTTCCACCTCGACAAGGCGATGGCCCGCCGCACCGGCACCGGCATGCCCGGCCCGGCGCAGGTGAAACGCCAGCTCGCCCGCTGGAAAAAACTGCTCGGCTGATCGCGGGACCGGGAGCGGCACGGTCGTCGTGGGCAAGCCCGCGAGGCCGGTGGCCCGCGCGCGTTCGCATGTGCACGCCGACCGCTCCTTCTTTGACCTTCCGGGGCGACGCGTTTTGTGTGTCGGCCGGTCAAAGCCATGCTTTTCCTCAGCCAGAAAAACGATCCTGAACTGCACCCGTATCGCCGCGGGTTGTATTTCGCGTTTTTCAACGCGCTGAACTGGCAGGTCGCCACGGGCACGCCGTCGGTGCTGTTCATGGCCTACCTCGGGGCGGACTCGTTCCAGACGGGATTGGTCTATGGTTGGCCGCTGCTGCTGACGCCCGTGCAGGTCTTCGCGACGCTGCTGCTGCCGCGGCTGGGTTTCAAACGCCTGACGCTGGCGGGGTGGGGCGCGCGCAGCTGGTTCCTGCTCGTGCCGCTCGCGCTCGCGTTGCTCGCGCCCGCGGAGCCGGTGCCGTGGATGATCGGTGCGATGGTTGTGGCGATGTTCTTCTACTCGCTCAGCCGTTCCGTCGGCGCGGCCGCGATCACGACCTGGCTGCAAACCCTCGTGCCGGCGGCCGTGCGCGGACGCTATTGGGCCTCGGACCAGATCATGGGCGGCGCGGCAGCCGTGGGCACGCTGGTGGTGACGGCCGCGCTGTTCGCCTTGTTGCCGGCCAAGTGGGCGTTCTTCGCGCAATACGCGATCAGCATCACCGGCGCCTACATCGCGCTGCGTTGCCTGCGGGCGTTGCCCGACATCGAGCGCCCGACGGTCATGAGCCTCGCGAAGATCTGCACCGACACGCCGCGGCACCTTTTCCAGCCCGGGGCGTTCCGCACCTATCTCTGGCTGGCCATCCTCTACTACGTGGTCGTGACGCCGCTCTCGCCGCTGGGCGCGTTCTACCTGAAGGCGACGGTCGGGCTGAGCGTCTCTGCGATCATGGGCTACACGATGCTGCAGTATTGCGGCACGATCGCGGGCAACTGGTTCATGCGTTCGCGCATCGATCGCACGGGCGCGAAGCCGTTTTTTCGCAGCAGCTTCGTGATCTTCGGCGTCATCGCGGTCGGCTGGCTCGTCTGTCTCCGCGCGCCGGCGGTGACCGCGTGGCTCATGCCCGCGCTGTATTTTCTCATGGGAGCGGCGAGCGGCGTGTTCACCGCGGCCAACGTGAGTTACCTGGCGAAGATCCTGCCCGAGCACGACCGGGCGCTGCCGGTGTCGCTGCACGGCGCGATCACGGCGTTCATCGGCGGCCTTTCGCCGGCGGCGTGGGGCCTGTTGCTCAAGCCGGGCGCCGGCGACGCGGCGGGGATCTCGCCGCTGGCGTTCCAGATATTCTTCGGCGCGACGATCGCCGGCGTGCTGGTGCTGGTCTTCCTCGTCCACCGCATCCACGAGCGTGCCGGGCACGTCGATCCGCTGCTGGAGGGCAGCTGGTTGCTGCGGCCGTTCCGCGCGATGACTTTCCTGATCAACCTCGTCGAGCTGCCCGGCCGCGAGCGGAAGGAGCCGAAGGACGATCCCGCGCAACGATAGACTCGCCGCGCCGGGCGATTTTTGCACGCTCGGCGCTTCCCTCCGCATGCCCGCCATCCGCGTCCTCTCCGACCGTGTCGCCAACCAGATCGCCGCCGGCGAGGTGATCGAGCGTCCGGCCGCGGTCATCAAGGAGCTGGTCGAGAACTCGCTCGACGCCGGGGCGACGAAGATCGAGGTCGAGTTCCGCCACGGCGGGCGCAGTTACCTGCGCGTGGAGGACAACGGCTGCGGCATGTCGCGCGACGATGCGCTGCTGTCGCTCGAGCGTCATGCGACCAGCAAGCTGGTGGAGACGGCCGACCTCGACGCGCTGGGCACCTACGGCTTCCGCGGCGAGGCGCTGCCGTCGATCGCCAGCGTGGCGAAATTCGAGCTCCAGACGCGCCGCGCCGGCGAGGCGGACGGCACCGAGGTGGTGGTGAACGGCGGCCGGCTCGTGCATGTGCGCGAGTGCGGCATCGCTCCCGGCACGCGCATCACCGTGTCGCATCTTTTCAACGCGGTGCCGGCGCGGCGGAAGTTCCTCAAGAGCGACGCCACCGAGTCCGCGCACATCATCCAGACCGTGCGGCTCTACGCGCTCGGCTGCCCGCAGGCGGCGTTCACGCTGATCGAGGACGGGCGCGTGTTGTTCCAATCGCCGTCCTGCGCGACGTTGGAGGAGCGCGTGGCGGAGATTTTCGGCCGGCAGTTCGCGGCGGATCTGCTGCCGGTGCAGGTGGCGGAGGACGGCCTCGCGCTCACGGGCCTGATCGGGAAGCCCGGCGTCTCGCGCTCCTCGCGGCATGAGATGATCGCGTTCGTCAACCGCCGCCCGGTCGACAGCCGCACGCTGAACTACGCGTTGATCGAGTCCTACGCCACGACGCTGCCGAAGGGACGGTATCCGGTCGCGGTGCTTTTCCTGGAGATGAGTCCGGCCGCCGTGGATGTGAACGTCCATCCGGCCAAGCGCGAGGTTCGCTTCCGCAATGAGGGCCAGGTGCGCGGCTTCGTCATCCGCGCCGTGTTGCAACAGCTGCGCGAGACGGGCGCTCCGTCGCCGCTGGCTCCGCCGCCGCCGGTCGCGGAGAGCGGGATGCGGGGCGCGGGTGGGCCGACGATCGCGCAACCTTTCGGTCACTGGCAGCCGGGCTCAGCGCCGGTCGTGCCGCTGAGTCCCTCACCGAGGGTGGGCGCGCCGGCACCGCAGTCCGCGCCGGCGACTTTCGCGGCCGCGCCCATGCCGTCGCCGGCGATCGCCGGGACGGTGGAAAATCGGGAAACGACGAGCGACAAAACTGCTGCGGCGCCGGGCGTCCAAGCCCCACCCGCCGTCCGCGTTCCGTCCGCTGCGGCGCGTCTGGCGGGGTGGCGTTTCCTCGGCACGGCGCACGGAGATTACGCGCTGTTCGAATCGCCGGCCGGCGTGGTGCTGGTCGACCGGCGGGCGGCGCACGAGCGGATCTGGTTCGAGCGTTTGCAGGCGGAGTTCGCGCGCGGCGAGGTGGCGAGCCAGAGGTTGCTGTTCGCCCTGCCCGTGGAACTCGATGCGATCGCGAGCGCGTTGTTGCTCGAGCGGTTGAAATTCCTCGGGCAGCACGGGTTCGAGGTGGTCGAGTTCGGGCGGCATTTTTTCCGCATCGAGGCGGTGCCCGTCTGGCTTGACGCCGGAGCGGCGGAGCGGTTCCTGCGCGATGTGCTCGGGCTCGCGCGCGACGGGCGGCTCGATGAGCGTCAGCCCCGCCTCGCGGAGGAGGAGCTGGCGCGCCTCGCGGCACAGAAGGCGGTGCGCCTGCCGGAGACGCTGTCCGAGGCCGAGGCGCTCGCGTTGGTGGCGCAGCTTTTCGCCTGCGCGCAGCCGCACACGAGCCCGGCCGGGCGGCC
>JAMPXH010000066.1 GCA_023701285.1 Candidatus Didemnitutus sp. | reverse complement strand
TCGACGTCGAGGTCCTCGTCGCCGTAGAAGGGCTGCTCGATGTCGGAGACCCAGATGCCGAGCTCGTTCTTCTTCACGCCGTAGCCGATGGCGGCGCGGTCCTGCCAGCGGACGGCGCTGCCGATGCCGAAGCCCTTGAGGCGGCCGTTGGTGAATTCGTAGTTGGTGACGAAGTTGAAGCGCCACTTGCGCAGCTCCTGCACGGACGCGTTGTTGGCGGCGAGCGCGTTCAGGTAGGGGATATACATGTTGTTGATCGCCATCACGCCGAAGCGCGAGCCGGTGACGCTGTTGAAGTAGGGGATGTCTTCGAAGCCGTTTTGCGCGCGGATGCTAGTGGCAATGACGCCGTCGCCGTCGGTCCAGAGCGGGAGATTGTTGGCGATGAATTCCTCGAAGTCCTTGCCGTAGTTGGAGCGGAAGGCTTCCTGTCGGGCGGCGTTGAAGGTGATGCGCCAGTTGGGGAGCGGGTTGTAGGTGGCCTCGATCTCGGTGCCGCGCGATTCGGTGTCGGCGATGTTGCCGACGTTCGGCGGGCGGGTGGCGGTCCAGGTGCCGCTGGCGTTCTGGGTGATGCCCCAGCTCTGCACGAGGAGCGGATCGACGGGGCGCAGCCACTCCTCGGGCGTGCGGGCGTTGAGCCAGGCGGTGCGGGCGTTGCGCTCGGCGGTGGTGAGCGAGGGGTTGGCGCTGGTGGAGGTCGTCATGCTGGCGCGCACCGGCAGATAGTTCGGATCGCCGGGCTGATAACCGAACCAGCGGTTGATGAGGACTTCGGAGGTGTTGGTGCCGCGGAGGCCGTTCATGGCGCGGACGAGGTCGTTGCCGGGCCAGAACGTGTTATAGAAGGTGCTGACGTCGTTGGCCTGGCGCGTCTCGTAGCGGACGACGCGGAGGACGAACTTGTTGTTCGCGAGGCCGATGGTGACGCCATAGTCCTTGGTCGAACCGGAAGGTGGCGCGAAGGGGCGGCCGTAGACGTCGGCGACGGTGGATGACGGGCGGAAATTCTCGGACTCGTTGTAGGAAACGCTGACGTCCATGCCGAGAGGCAGGCGGCGCTTGATGAAGTCGGGGGTGTGGCCGACGACGCTCCAGCTGACGGTCTGGTCCTTGGCGTAGATGTTGGGCGTGGTCGGGAAGACCCAGGCGGGATCGAAGGGATTGACCTGGCCGGTGACTGGGACGGTGGGCGGGATGCCGGCGTCGTAGAGCGAGAACTCGTCCTCGCGCCAACCGACGAGGCCGACGAGTTTGCGGTTGAGCAGGTGGCCCTGCCAGATGGCGGAGTAACTGCGCGTCGTGTTGAAGGAGCGCGAGGCGTTGGAGTAGAGTTTGTCGAGATCGCGCTCGGGCGTGATGACGGAGACGGGCGCGTAGACCCACTGGTCGATGCGGTTGTCGAAGAGGAGCGCGGTGCCGGTCGGGATGGGCTCGTGCAGCGCGGTGAGGCCGGCGATGTTGGCGCCGGCGGCGGAGCTGAGGTGCGCGATGGAGTCGCCGAGGTAGTGGATGGCTGCGTAGCCGGGATAGGAAAGGGCGCTGGCGCTGTCGGCGTAGATGTTCTGGTCAGTGGTGTAGGCGTAGCCTTGGTGCGTGCGCGAGAGGCGGCGGCTTTCCTGATCGCTGTAGACGGCGGTGAAGGTGTGGCGCCCGAGGTGGCGGAGGAAGCCTTCCTTCTTCGTGAAATCGAGCGTGCCGTAGGCGGTGGCGCGGAAGGCTTCGCGGTCGGTGTCGACCATGTAGTTGCCGATGGAGTCGGAGGCGAAGTAAGGGCGCCCGAAGTTCGGGTTGGGGGAGCCGTCGACGAGCTTGGTCTGCATGTCGACGTGGATCATGGCGGCGTCGAAGCCGACGAGGCTGCGGTTGCGGCGCGCGTGGTTCTGCTGGTCGTAGGAGACCTCGACGCCGACGGCGTCATTGAAGAAGGTCTGGCGGAGCGAGGCGTTGAGGGCGTTGAACTCGGTGAACTCGCGCTTGTTCGGGCCGTCGAGGAGCTTGTTGTAGAAGTCGAAGATGGTGGGATCGCTCAGCTCCTGGTATTTCCAGAGTCCGGCGTAGGCCTCGCCGGCGGGGGCGTATTGTTGGTTGAGGAAGAAGTTCGGGTTGTTGCCGGCGGCGGTGTAGTTGTAGACGCCGAACCACTGCGTGAAGAGGGGCGTGCCGCCGCGGCTCATCATGAAGGCCGGGACGCCGTTGCCGCCCTGGGTGTCGGAGGCGGGATCGGTGAACACGGCGCCGACCTGGCCGAACCAGCGGCCGGCGGAGCCGAGGTGGGCGCCGAGCAGCGGATCGTTCGTCACGGTGCTGGGGCTGGTGGGGTCGAGCTGGACCTTGTTGAGCACGTCGAACCAGACGGTGAGGCCGTCCATCGGCGGCGTGACGCGCGGGCGGTTGGCCTCGATGTTACCCTGCTCGTAACTGACCTGGAGTTGGGTGAAGCCGTTCTTGATCAGGCGCGGCTCCCAGCGCAGCGCGGCGTAGAGGCGACGGTCGTCCTCGAACGCGGGTTGCTGGCGGTATTGCCGCTCGTCGTTGAGGCCGATGACGCGGATGCCGAGGCGGTCCTTGGCAACGACTTGGTTCACATCGAGGACTTCGCGGTGTGAGCTGTAGCGGCTGACGGATTGGGTGAAGGTGATGCCACTCTCGCGGAGCTTGGGCATCTTGAGCTGGTTGTTGATGATGCCGGCGGGGCTGCCGAGGCCGAAGAGGATGGCGTTGGCGCCGCGCGAGATGTCGATGCGTTCCGTGTTGTAGGAATCCATCCCGATGTCGGTGCTGAAGAAATCGCGCGTGAGGTCGGCGCCGCTGAGGCCACGCACGCGGGTGGCGGTGTTCGGGCTGACGAGACCGTCCTCGGGATTGGAAAAGCCCTGACCGGTGGCGACGCCGGAGAAATTGCCGCCCATGCCGGCGGCTTCGGTGCCGGTGGTGTAGACGAGCACGTCCTTCGCGTTGGTCGAGGCGGTGTCGGCGAGGAACTGGGCGTTGACGACGGAGATGGCGGCGCCGACATCGCGGAGCTCGGTGCGCAGGCGCGTGCCGGCGAGCGTGGAGGTGGCTTGATAACCGCGGTCAGCCTCGGCGGTGACGGTGAAGGGCGAAAGCTGCACGGTCTCCTCTTCCTCGGCGGCTTCGAGCGGGAGCTTGATCTTCCGCTCCTCCGGAGCGGGGGCGGTCTGGTCTTGGACCGTCGTGGTCGACTGGCCGGCGGCGGAGGCGCCGAAGCACAGGGCAACCGCGGCGGCGAGCAGGGACGCGAGCGCGGGTCGGACCGGTGAGACGCGGGGAGGGGGCGGATTTTTCATGGGGTGCGAGGTGTGGTCGTGAAGTTCTATTGCCGGTGCGTTTGCAGGGCGTGGATCAGCTTGCCACGCGGGCGGGGAACGGCGCCGGGCGCGACCGGGAGGGGCGGCGAAGCGACGCGCCACAGCGGGGCGCGAACGAAAAAATCGGCAGACGGAACACAGCGAAAAACAAGGGGGTGGGGCGGACGAACGCTGGACGGGTCGAAGTTACCTTGCGGAGGGGCAGTCGGAAATGAGTTCGGTTATACGTGGATTGAGAATCTTTGCGGTCGGCGATCCGACCAAAAAACGACGTCTCCGCCCGTGGCGCCGCAGTGGCGGTGCGCAGCGATCGACGTCTGGGCCGAAGACCTATTTCTGCGCCTGCACCTTGCGGCGGTAGACGCCCGGCGAGTCGCCGGTGAGGCGCTTGAAGACGACGCACATGTATTCGACGTGCTCGAAGCCCGTGAGCTCGGCGATCTTCTTCATCGGGAAATCCGTCTCGAAGAGCAGTTGCCGGATCTTCGCCACCTGCACGCGGCGGATCTCGGCCTGCGGCGAGCGCCCGAGCAGGCGGCGGAATTTTTTCTCCAACTGGCTGCGCGAGGCGAAGGAGGCCTTCAGCACCTGTTCGACGGTGATGTTGTGGCAGGCGTGCTCGCGGATGAAGCCGAGGGCGGCGGCGACGTTGCGGTCGTCGATCGCGAGCACGTCGGTGGAGTGGCGCGGCACGACGGAGAGCGGCTCGACGCGCACGTCGAGACTTCCGGGCTTTTCGCCTTCCATCAGGCGCGCGAGGCACTCGGCGGCGAGGTAGCCGGATTGGAACGCGTTGGTCGCGACACTGGAGAGCGGCGGGTAGGCGAGCTCGCAGCGGATGGTGTCGTTGTTCACGCCGAGCACGGCGACCTCCTCGGGCACGAGCAGGCCGGCGGCCTGTGCGGCGCTGACGACTTGGAGCGCGCGGAGATCGTTGCAGGCCATGACGCCGACCGGCTTGGGCAGCGCGCTGAGCCACGCGGCGAGCGCGGAGGTCTGGCGCTCGTCCCAGAATGGCGTGAGGTCGCCCGGGTAATCGACGTCGAAGACCTCGCAGCTCTGTCCGGCGAGCGCGAGCGCCTCGATGAAACCGTCGCGTCGCTCGCAGGCCCAGCCGTCGTTGCGGAAGCCGCAGAACCCGAAGTGGTGGTGGCCGCGCTCGAGAAAATGCTCCGCGCCGAGGTGGCCGAGCGCGGTGTTGTCCGGCCGGATCTTCGGCACGCCGCGGAAGGGCACGGTGTCATTGAGATCGACCAGCGGCAGCTTCAGCTCGCGGCAGGCCTGCACGAGGCCGGGCGTGGTGTGGCGGCTGATGACGCCGTGCCAGGTCTTGCTGCGCAGCCACTGCGGGTCGTTCTCGGCGCGCGCCTCGTCGTCGAGGAAGGCGGCCCAGGGGCGGTGGGTGCGTTCGTAGTGCGCCACGCCCTTGAGCATGGCGTTGCACTCCTCGAAGCGCGTGAGGAAGACGAGCAGGACTTGGGGCTTCACGTCGGGACGACCGTGGGTGAGCGCGCGCGGCGTGGCAAGGGTCCAGCCGCGCGGCGCGCGCTAAACCGTGCCGCGGCGCGCCTCCAGTTGACGGCGGATGTCCTGCACCTGCGCGACGCCGAGCGGGTAACGCAGCAGGATGAGCCAGGCGAGCGTGAGTCCGGCGACGGGGATGGCGGCGAGCATCACGCGGATGAGGAGAATCGTGTCGGGCGACTGCACCGCCAGCGCGGCGTCGAAGCCGGTGAGGTTGAGCACGAAACCCGCCGCGCCCGCACCGAGCGACATGCCGACCTTGCTGATCCACGAGCCGCAGGCGGAGAAGGCGCCCTCGCGGCGCTTGCCGGTGTTGAGCTCGTCGTAATCCATGATGTCGGCGCCCATCGCGGGCAGCAGCATCCAGAAGCCGCCGCTGGCGAAGCCGATGCCGCCTGACGCGAGCACCTGCAGCCACGGCACGGCGGGCGTGTAGAGCCACCACGTGCCGCCGAAGGCCGCGATGCCGGACGCGATGGCGATGGCGGCGGCGCGCTGCTTGCCGAGCCGCCGCGCGAGGAAGGCGAAGGCCGGCGCGGCGAGAAAGCCGCCGGCCATGTAGGCGATGCCCATGCGCGCGTTCCACCAGTTGCCGCTGACGGAATCGCCCCCGCACACGACGTAGACCGTGGCGTAGTAGCCGAGCGCGCTGACCATGCTCGTGCCGGTGGCGAAGGCGAGCGACATGCCGAGCTGGATGCGAAACGGCGCGCAACGCAGCGTCTCGTAGAACGATTCGCGCAGCTTCACCTTCTCCTGTCCCTGCTGCACGAGGTGCGCGTAGTATCGCTCCTTCACGGTGAAGAAGATGATGACGCCGATCGCGATCATCAGCAGCCCGAGCCCCGCGCAATAGACCTGCGCGCCGAGCAGGGTGTTCTGCTTGCCGGTCGCCGGATCGGTGAACCACGCGAGCGTCGTGAACGGCAGCGCGAAATACAGCGCGAGCTCCGCGACCTTTTGCAACGCGCCCTTGAACGACATGACCGCCGTGCGCTCGTTGTAGTCCGGCGTCAGCTCGGCGCCGAGACTCTGGTAGGGCATGTTGAAGCAACTCATCAGCGGCACGTAGAGCAGCGCCGAGGAGAGCATGAACAGGAACAGCTGCGTCGTGCTCCACGTCGGCGACGCAAGGAAGAGCACCGGCAGGCCCAGGCCCGCGAGGAAAGCGCCGACGAGGATGAAGGGCCGGCGCCGACCGAAGCGCGTGCGGGTGTTGTCGGACACCCAACCGAAGAACGGATCGGAGAGCGCGTCCGCGAGCCGGTTCACCATGAGGACGATGCCGATCAGATGCGGCGGCACGCCGAGGTAGAGGTTGAACACCGGATACGCCATGCTCGGGTAGAGCCAGTGGCCCCACATGTCGCAGGAGCTGCCGAGACCGTAGGCGATTTTCTGGCGCAGCGGGACGCGGTCGGCCGGACGCGTCGCGGGCGCGGCGGAGGACGGGGCGGCGTTGGCGAGGCTCACGTTAATAGGTGTCGACGAGTGAGCGGTAGCGAAGCGCGCGTTGCAACTGCGCGACGGTGGCGGCCCGCCCGAGCTCGACCACGACGCGCTTCTCCTCGCCCGGATAGAGCTCGAAGTAATTGTCGGCCGGTTGGTGCGCGAGGCCCGCCAGATCGAAGGCGAAGCGATGCTGGAACACCGTCGACGCGAACGTGAGCACGGCGCGGCGCGGTGACTCGAGCTTCACGCGGACCTTCGTGCGGCCGCGCGGCAGCGCGAGGAAGCGCGGCGGCGCGAAGAACACCGTGTCCTCGCTTACGCAGGCACCGTCGACGTCGAGCGCGATGCGCAGGTAGAGGTTGTCGCGCCCGTGGAGGGCGAGCATGCGCTGGAGCGCGAGCGTGCGCTGCAACTGGCTGGCACCGGGCTCGAGTCGCACCTGCTTGCGGCCGCGAAGCAGGATCCGGCCGTCGAGGTGCCAGAGGTCCCAGCGGAGCAGGCCACGCGTGCGCTGCGGCAGATCGCAGACAGTGTAGAGATGCGCCTCGGCGACGGTGCTGCTGCGGTAGTTGCCGATCGTGACTTCCTCGTCGCCCGGCACGTGCGCGCTGACGGCGGCGGGGGCGAAGAAGCGGCGTGCGACGTAGTGGAGCGCTTTCCAGCGACCGGTGAACTCGATCGAACTCCACGACGCGACGGGCCAGCAGTCGTTCAACTGCCAATAGAGCGCGCCCATGCAACGCGGCATGAGTCGGCGGTAGTGCTCGACGCCGGCCTGCATGCAGTAGGCCTGGTTGAGCTGCGAGAGATAGATGAGGTCGTCCTGCGACTTGGGAAAACGGTAGCGGCGCGAGACGTAGTCGAGGATGATCTGGTTGCCGGCGCGGTTCTTCTGGTGGCACTCCATCACCGGGCCGAAGACGTTGGCGTCGCCCGGCGGGCAGAACGTGGCGTTGGTGGCGGGCGAGCTGTAGCTCTGCATGCCGAACTCCGAGACGAAGCGGAAGGCCCAGCGCTCGTAATCCTTCACGGGGTGCCGCGCGTGCCACACGTCCCAGTAATGCGTGTCGCCGCGCTTCTCGCCGGCGGCGTGGTCGGCGGCGGCGTCGCCGCGCCATGGCGAGCCGGGCCAGTAGGGCGTCGCCCCGTCATGCGCGCCGACGGCATCGGGCAACGTCGTGTGGAAGAGCTGGTCGTAAGCCTCCTGCCACGTCGCGAACTCCGGCGTGCCGGCGAGGTGGGCGTTGATGGACCAGACCTCGTTGTTGCCGCACCACAGCGCGAGGCAGGCGCGGTGGCGCAGGCGGCGGATCTGGCCCTCGGCTTCCCGGCGCACGCTGGCGACGAAGTCCGGCGTGCCGGGATAAAGCGTGCAGGCGAACATGAAGTCCTGCCACACGAGCAGCCCGAGTTCGTCGCACAGGTCGTAGAAATCCTCACTCTCGTAGACGCCACCGCCCCAGACGCGCACCATGTTCATGTGCGCCTGCACGGCGCTGCGCAGGTCGCGCGCGTAGTCGGCGCGGGTCAGGCCGGCGACGAAGCTGTGGGCGGGTATCCAGTTGGCGCCCTTGGCGAAGATCGGGCGGCCGTTGACGACGAAGCGGAAGCTCTCGCCCCAGGTGTCGGCGACGCGTTCGAGCGCGAGCGTGCGCAGGCCCACGCGCTTGACCCAGCGGCCGATCGTCGGGCCCGCGGCGGAGACGACCTCGACCTCGAGGGTGTAGAGCGGTTGCGCGCCCTGGCCGGCGGGCCACCAGAGCTGCGGGTGCGGCAGGTGGATCGTGCCGCCGGTGCCCTCGGCGACGGTGACGCGGTCGAGCGACACGCGCCAGCGGCAGGTCGCGTCCGGCGCGGGGCGGCGGAGCTCGGGATCGAGCGTGAGCGTGACGGAGCGGTCGGCGTGGTGCGTCTGCGTGACGCGGACGGATTCGAGGCGGTTGCCGGTCCAGCCTTCGAGGCGGATGTCGCGCCAGATGCCGGCGGTGACGAGGCGCGGGCCCCAGTCCCAGCCGAACTGGCATTGCTGCTTGCGGATGACGGTGCAGCCGCCGACGGGATCGTTGATCTCGCGCGGGGCGTGCAGGTGCTTGCGTTCGCGCACGTAGGGCGCGGTGCTGGCGAAGCGGATGCGCAGCTCGTTGCGTCCGCGGCGGAGGAGCGGCTTCACGTCCCAGCGGTGCGCGATGAACATGTTGTCCGTCTGCGCGATCGTGCGGCCGTTGAGAATGACGGTCGCGAGCGTGTCGAGGCCGTCGGCGACGAGCTCGATCCCCGGCTGGGCGGCGAGCGAGTCGGGCAGCTCGAAGCTCGTGCGGTATTCCCAATCGCGTTGTTCGACCCACTGGGCGTCGAGTTCCTGCGTGCCGACGAAGGGATCGCTGATCTTGCCGGCGCGGAGCAGGTCGGTGTGCACGCATCCGGGCACGCGGGCGGGCAGCCAGGCTTTTTCGGTGCAATCGCGGAACTGCCAGGTCTGGGAGGCGAGGGGAAAGCTGTGCATGAAAAGGGGGAAAGCGCAGCCCGGGGCGGGCCGGTTGGGTGGCATCCTAGCCGGTCGCGCGGCGCCGGTTAATGAGATCCTTTGTCCGGAAAATGAGAGTCCGCGACGCGCGCCGCACGGGCCGGCAGGTCAGTTCTTGAGGCCGACGGCGCGGCCGATCCACGTCTGCATGGCGTCCCATTGCTCGGCGGTGTAGGCGTGGCCGAGTTCGAGGGTGAGCTCGAGCGTCTTGGGCGCGGTGATGACGTTGTAGGCGGCGTGAAGGGAAGTGGGGGCGCAGACTTCGTCGTTGTAGCCCCACGTGTAGTAGCCGGGCACGCGCAGGCGGCGGGCGAAGTTGACGGTGTCGAAGAGTGACGCGGTGCGCAGCTTGGCGGCCGTGGCGTGCGGCGAGGCGTTGAGTTCCTCGGTGCGGAACGGACGCGGCCAGCCGGTGGCGCGGCGATGGAGATACTCCGCGGTGACGTCGCAGAAGCCGGGGTGCACCGAGACGACGCCGGTGACGCGCTCGTCGAGCGCGGCGGTGACGATGGCGAGCTGACCGCCTTGGGACGAGCCGACGGCGAGCAGGTTGCGCCCGTCCCACTGGGGCAACGAGGTGAGAAAATCATTCGCCCGCAGGCAGCTCAGGTAAACGCGGCGGAAGTAGTAGGTCTCGGGGTTGTCGAGGTTGAAGAGCCAATAGCCGTGCAGCGCGCCGGCGTAGAGTGAGTCGTAAACTTCCTTGGGTTGCGTGACGGGGAGGCCGTGGATGCCGATCTCAAGCGTGAGGATGCCGCGGGCCGCGGTGGATTTATCGCCGGCATACGGACGCACGCCGGCGCCGGGCAGGCGGAGCAGCGCGGGGTAACGGCCGGGCGCCTTCGGCTCGCAGAGGATGCCGTAGATGCGCGCGGGGCCGGACCAGCCGACGTCGATGGTGCGGAAGCTCACGTGATAGACGTTCACCAGATCGGTGCAGGCCTCGGGCATGAGCGTCAGGCGCGGCTCGAGCGGAACCTTCGCGAGTTGCGCGCGACCTTTCTGCCAGAACGCGTCGAAGTCTTCCGGGTTGGTTTGGTAAGGCGCGATTTTCTCCGGCGAGAAGCCGGCGGTGGCGAGACCGCGGACTTTGCGCCCGGCGATCTCCGTTTCGACGATGCAGCGCAGGAAACCGGGTTCCTGCATCGTGCCGGCGTCGACGACGAGCCCCTCGGGCGGCACGGTTTGCGTGACCGGCTCGGCACGGGTGTATTCGGGGGCGATGGTGTAGGTGACGGTTGCGCCGGGCACCGGATGATTGTCCGCCAAGACGGCGATGCGGAACTTCGCCGGTTCGCCGACGGCATAAGTCCAGTCGGCGCGGTCGGGCGTGACCTGCACTTTTACGCCGGCCAACCGGCGTTGGGCGAAACCGGGCACCGGAGTGATCTCGGTCGCGTCGGCGCCAAGTGCGGACAACCCGGTCAGCGCGACGAGGAAGGTGGAGAAGCAGAAGCGAAGCAGGCGGGGTGACATGAGGGGAAGAATGCGGTGAAGTTAAGATCAGCGAGTCGGGACGGGCGGCGTGGGCGTGTCAGACAATGCGGCTTGCAAGTGCGGGGTGAGCAGGCGCGTCCACAGCGCGTAGCCTGAGGCGTTCATGTGCAGCCGGTCGGCGAGAAAAAGCTCCGCCCGTGGCTCCCCGGAAGCGTCGAGCATCGGCGCGAAGACGTCGACGAAGGTGGCGAGCGGGTCCGCGGCGCACTCGGCGGCGAGCAGGGCATTGGCCTTGCGCAGCGCGCCAAGGTGGCGCGCGCGTGAGGGGCTGGGTTTGCAGGAAAGGTAGATGAGGCGGGTCGCGGGCAAAGCTTCACGCAGTCGGGTGCGGAAGGCGCGGAAATCCGCCAGCACCCGCTCGGGCGTCATGCCGGCCGAGAGGTCGTTTTCGCCAGCGTAGAGCACCACGACGCGCGGGGCGTGCGGCAGCACGAGGCGGTCGAAATAGAACACGCTGTCCTCAAGGTGCGAGCCGCCGAAGCCCCGGTTGAGAACGCGCACTCCGGGAAAATCCTGCGCCAGCGTGCGCCACATGCGAATGGAGGAGCTGCCGACGAACACCACGTTGGCTTGCACCTCGGCATCCTGCGCGACGAGCCGGGCAATTTCCTCCTCCCAGCGCGCCGGATCGGCGTGGACGGGCAGACTCGCGCCGACAACGGCGAGCAGCAAAACCAGGAGACGCAGAACCGGAGCGTGGGGGAAACCAGGGTAGTGCATGCTGAGGCGCAGCGTAGCACACGTGGCGGCCGGAGGGAATGAGAGCCTTTGCCGGCGGCTTGAGAATGCCGCCCGCCGGCGCGGGCTGGGTTAAACCACCGGGACGCCGTGGTCGTCGCGGGCGACTGCGATGGCTTGCAACTCGGCGGCGAGGCGCGTGCGGAAGCGCGGGAAGGAAAATTCCGCGGCGTGCGCGCGCAGCGCGGCCGGATCGCGGGGATGCCGCACGAGCGCGTGCACGGCGGCGGCGATCTGGTCGGTGGCGCCGTAGTCGACCAGTTCGCCGACCGTGCGGTTGACGACCTCGGGCGCTCCACCGGCGCGCGCAGCGATGCAGGGTTTACCGTAGGTCATCGCCTCGAGGTAAACGAGACCGAAGCCTTCCTTGCGGCTGGGCAAGGCGAACAGGTCGCAGTGACGGTATTCGTCGCGCAGGGTCGCGTCGTCGACGGCGCCGAGGAAATTCACCGCCGCGCCCAAGTTGCGCTCGATGGCGAGCGACTCCAGACGCGGGCGATCGTCACCGCCGCCCACGATGCGCAGCGTCGCGCCGGGATGCGTCTCCAGGATGCGGGGCATCGCCTCGATGACGGTGTCGACGCCTTTGTAAGGGTCGCTGGACAGCAGCCGCGAGACGACGAGGATGCGCGGCCCTGTCGGGGAGCCAGCCGGTGTCGTGGGCGTGTGCGTCTCCGCGCCGCTGAATTGCGGGTCGAAGGTGTTGGGCACGACGACGAGACGGCGCGGGTCGAGTCCGGGATGGAAGCGCAGCATCTGGCGTCGCGTGTAGTCGCTGACGCAGAAGATGCGCTCGGCGCCGCTGAGGGCGAGGCGTTCGATCCAGGAGAACGGTCGCCAGACTTCGATGCCGTGTGCGACGAGACAGTAGCGCAGGCGGGGTTGGAACCGGCTCGCGATCCACGCCAGCGGCAGGAAGTGCAGGTGGCCCGAGATCAGCAGGTCGGTGTCGAGCGCGGCCTGCAGCACCTGACCGGTGAAGCGCAGCCGGCTGCCGTTGCTGTGCCGGTGCGAGCGCAGGCGCGGGCCGCCGACGGCGCGGGCACGGGCCGCCGGGTCGCCGGCGTCGAGCAACGTGCACGAGCGGAGCGTGTCCGCCGGACCGGCAAACTCGCCGAGCGCACGCAAATAGAGTCGCATGATGCGGGCGATGCCGCCTTCGCTGCCAAACAGGTCGGGAGTGATCAGCAGAGTCTTCACAGCGCGGTGCGGGGACGGTTGAGGAAGGCGACCAGCATCGCGAGCGTCCAGACGCGCGACCAATTGTCCGGCGTGCGTCCGGCGGCGTAGTCGCGCCACAGGCGTTGCACGGTCGTGGCGTCGAGCCACGGGCAGTGCGCGAGCGAGGAGTCGGAGAAGGTTTCCTCGAGGTAAGGGCGCAGTTCCGCGCGCATCCATTGGGCGAGCGGCAGCGAGAAGCCCTGCTTGCGTCGTCCGCGGATCGCGGCGGGAACGATGTCGGCCACGGCGTCGGCGAGGGCGCTCTTCGGTTGCCGGACATCGTGCCGCACCGATGCGGGTTGGCGCCACCACCACTCGATGAGCGGCACGTCGACGAAAGGCACGCGTAGCTCGAGGCCGTGCGCCATGCTCATCGCATCGCTGTCGCGCAGGAGCACGTCCGCCATGTAGGTGCGCATCTCCCAGGCGCTGACCGTCCGGTTCGCGTCGGCGCCGTCGAGCTCGAACACGAAGTCGTCGAGCATCGGGTGGTTGGCACCCTGGCGTTGCGCGAGCCGGCGTGCCTCGGGGGCGAGCAACGAGAGCCGCAGCGGCTCGGAGAGCACGCGGCGGCGCAGCGAGCAGAGTTCGTGCAGGTCGCGTGCGTGGGCGAGGAAATCGGCGAGCTTGCGCCGCCGGCTGCCGCTGTTTTGCAGCCAGTGCAGCAAGGGGGCGCGCAGCCGCCGCGGGACGTTGCGCCAGAGCGGGAGCAGCCGCGCCAGCCGGGGCATGTCGCGGAACGACGGATAGCCGCCGAACAATTCGTCGCCACCGAGTCCGGAGAGCGCGACCTTCACGCCGCCGGCGTGGGCGGCTCGGCTGGCGTAGTAGGTGTTGATGCCGTCGCCGGTCGGTTGGTCGAACGCCGCCACGATGCGCGGCAGGTCGGCGGCGAGCTCGGCGCCCGTGAGCAGACGCTCGTGGTGTTCGCAGCCGAACTCCGCGGCGGCGAACCGCGCCGCGTCGCGCTCGGAGAATTCCTCCTCGTGAAAGACGATGGAGAAAGTCTTCAGCCGGCGCGCGCCGCTGGCGGCCATGAGGCCGACGATCGCGCTCGAATCGAGTCCGCCGGAGAGGAACGCGCCGACGGGCACGTCCGCGAGCCGGTGGGCGCGGATCGACTCCGCGAGCTGCGCGCGCAAGCCGGCGATGATCTCGCTGCGCGTGAGATTTACCGGTTCGGGGGAAGCGCCGGGCAGCCGCCACCAGGCTTCCGTCTGCACGCGGCCATCGGCCTCGACTTGCAGCGAGTGGCCGGGCGGAAGATTGGCGATGCCGCGGTAGAGCGTGCGCGGCGCGGGCACGGCGAACCAGGCCAGGAAGTCGCCGATGGCGACGGGATCGACTTCCGCGGGCACGACGCCGCTGGCGAGGAGGGCGTTGAGTTCCGAGGCGAAGACGAAGGTGTCGTCCGGCCGCCGGGTGTAGTAGAGCGGTTTGATGCCGAGCGGATCGCGCGCGACGAAAAGCGTGCGCTGGTCGCGGTCCCAGACGGCGAACGCGAACATGCCGCGCAGGCGGCGCAGGCAGGCCGCGCCTTGCTGCACGAACGCGGCGAGCAGCACCTCGGTGTCGCAGTGCGTGCGGAAGGTCCAGCCGCCGGCGGCGAGTTCGGCGCGGAGCGCGGCGTGATTGTAGAGCGCGCCGTTGAAGACGAGGTGGAACCGCCCGTCGGGCGAGGTCATCGGCTGGTGGCCGTGGGCCGGATCGAAGATCGCGAGCCGGCACATGCCCAGCGTGGCAGGGCCGCACGAGACAACGCCGTCATCGTCCGGACCGCGGTGCCGCTGGCGGCGGATCATCCGCGCGATCGCGTCCTCACGGTCGGCCGGCGCGAGCCGGGGCGAGACGATGCCTGCGATGCCGCACATGGTCAGGTGGCCGCCGCGTGCGCGCGTGGCTCTGGGCCGGCAGGCGCGGGAGAAAAGGGAATGGGGCGGCGCACGCGCGATTTGCTCACAGCGCGCGGTGGAAACTCAACGGCAAATCTGCCGCCGCGCGCCACGGGGGCCTGGCGCGAGCGGCGCGGAGCATGCCACTTCCACGCGAAGCGACCGCATCGCTTCTGGGTCTTCAGTAAAACACGTTGCGGTCGAGCGAGCGGTATTGGATGGCCTCGAGGAGGTGCGGTGCGGCGATCTTCTCCGCGCCGGCGAGGTCGGCGATGGTGCGGGCGACCTTGAGGATGCGGTCGTAGGCGCGCGCGGAGAGCGAGAGCTGTTCCATGGCCTGCTGCAGCAGGTCGCCGAGTGCGGAGTCGAGCGCGCTGAAGCGCTTGAGTTGCGCGGGCGACATGCGGGCGTTGGCGGCGGTGCGCGAGCCGGCGAAGCGCGCGCGCTGGCGTTCGCGGGCCGCTTCGACGCGGGCGCGGATGGCGGCCGAGGCTTCGGCGGGTTGGTCGTTGCGCAGCTCCGTGAGGGAGAGCGCGGGCGCCTCGACGTGGATGTCGATGCGGTCGAGCAGCGGGCCGCTGATGCGGTTGCGGTAGCGCTGGATCTGCGAAGGCGAGCAGCGGCATTCGTGCTTCGTATCGCCCAAGTAGCCGCAGGGGCAGGGGTTCATCGCGGCGACGAGCATGAAGTGGCAGGGCAGGGTGACTTTGCCCGCGCTGCGCGAGATGGTGACATGGCCGTCCTCCAAGGGCTGGCGCAGGACCTCGAGGGCGGAGCGTTTGAACTCCGGCAGCTCGTCGAGGAAGAGGATGCCGTGGTGAGCGAGGGAGATCTCGCCGGGACCGGGGATCGCGCCGCCGCCGAGCAGGCCGACGTCGGAGATGGTGTGATGCGGGGCGCGGGCGGGGCGTTCGAGGAAGCGCACCTCGCCGTTGATCGTGTGGCCGGCGGCGGAGTGGATGCGGAGGATGTCGAGGAACTCGTCGAGCGACGGGCGCGGCATGATCGTGGGCACGCGTTTCGCGATCATGGATTTGCCGGAGCCAGGCGGCCCGAGCATGAGGAGGTTGTGGCCGCCGGCGACGGCGACCTCGACGGCGCGACGGACGGCGTGCTGGCCTTTGATCTCGGAGAAATCCGCCTGGGTGTCGGCGTGCGCCGCGGTGTCCGTCGCGGCTGCGGCCGAGCGGGGCGCGACGGGACGGAGCGGAGTCTCGCCCGAAAGGAAGCGTTTGGCCTCGTCGAGCGAGCGCACGGCGTAGACCTGCACCCCTTCGACTAGCGCGGCCTCCTCGGCGGTGACGGGCGGCAGGATGAGGGCGCGCTTGCCGGAGGCGCGGGCGAGCACCGCGAAGGCGAGGCCGCCTTTGACGGCGCGCGTGGCGCCGGAGAGGCTCAGTTCGCCGGCGATGAGGAAGTCGTCGAGCCGGGCGTTCTGGATGGTGCCGTCGGCGACGAGGATGCCGAGGGCGATGGGCAGGTCGTAGAGCGCGCCTTCCTTGCGCAGGTCGCCCGGCGCGAGGTTGATCGTGGTGCGCGTGCGCGGCATCCGGAAACCGGAGTTGCTGAGCGCGGAGAAGACGCGGTCGTCGGACTCCTTGACGGCGGCGTCGGGCAGGCCGACGAGGATGAGCTTGGGCTCACCGGTTTCACCGGTGTTGACCTCGACGGACACGGGCACGGCATCGATGCCGACCAGCGCCGCCGAGCAGATGGTGGCGAGCATCAGTCTGACGGGAGGCGGGGGATTAGATTTGCGCCATCTCCGCCTGCAGCCGGCGGCGGATCTCCGCGATGTTGGCTTCGACCGCCTGCAGGTAGAAATTGGGTTGGCCCGTGACTGTGAGATAGCGATGCACGCCGTCGGCCTCGGTGTCGAGCATGGGGCGCGCGTATTTTTCCCAGAAATCGGGGGTCTTCTGCTTCAGGTCGCGCGCGCTCTTGAAGAGGCGCTTCTCCGGCGGGAGATTCTCGTGGTCGTAGGCCTCGGCGAACTCCGCGTAGAGGATGTCGAGCTCGTCGGGGTAGTCCGCCGCGGCGAGTTGCGCGAGATAATCGGCCGTGACGAGCATGCAGGCGATGAGCCGGTTGGTCGGGCCGCTGAAGGTTTGGGTGCTGATGCGGTTGCGCGGGCCGGTGCAGCCGATGGCGGCGCAGACGTCGTCGACCTCGGCAGGGGCGAAGCCGATGGTCGGCAGGTAGGCGCGGGCGAACTCGCAGCTGCGCTGTTCGTGCACGAAGGTGTATTTCGCGCCGGTGCCGGCGGGCTCGTGGGTGCGCTTGATGAAGCCGCTGTCGTGCAGCAGGGCGGCGGCGACGGCCTTCTCCGCCTCGCGCCGATCGAGGTGCGGTGTGGCGCCGGCACGATGCTGACCGTCGACGAGATCGACGATGCACACGGTCGCCTGGAGCGTGTGCTGGAAATCGTGATAGCGCATGTCGCACGCCATGTAGCCGGGCCACTCGCCGCGGAAAAGACGGGCGATGTCGCGAAAGAGGATCTGCATCAGGGCCTCGCTCTCACGCCATCCGTGTGAGGAGAAAACCCCAATGACGTGGCGATAGACCTCGTCCGGGTTCGTGGTATCTACGGCGTGGGGCAGGGCCATTAGGGTGGTTTACAAATAGGGTTTGCCCGCTCTTGGGCAAGGCAGTTATGTGGGCTAATTCTACGCATCATCATCACGCATGGGCACGGGAGGTAACCTGATCGTCGGTCTGACGGGGGGGATGGGGAGCGGCAAATCCACGGCCGCAGCCTTGTTCACCGGGCACGGCTTCGTGCGCCTGGATGCCGACCAGGTGGTGCGCGAGGTGCTGTTGCCCAGCGAGGAAGTGAGGGCGGCGGTGCGGGCGCGGTTCGGCCGCGGGGTGTTCGATGCGCGCGACGAGCAGATCGACCGGGCGCGGTTGGGCGCGGTGGTCTTCGCGGACGACGCGGCGTTGGGGTGGGTGGAGGAGTTGCTCCACCCGCGGTTGCACGCGCATTGGGAGCGCATCTACGCGGCGGCGAGCGGCGAGCGCTTCATTGTCGAGGTTCCGCTGCTCTTCGAGAAGCACTTGGAGAATAGATTTGATTTCACCGTTTGCGTGACCACAGACTCCGCTCTGCAACTCAGGCGGCTGGAGCAACGCGGTGTCCCCTTCGGGATCGCCCGCCAGCGCCTCGCCAAGCAACTGCCCCTGGCGCGAAAATGCGAGCTGGCTGATTTCGTTCTCCTGAACGACGGAACCCTCGAATTCTTGCGCGAGCAAGTCAGCGAACTGGCCCGTCGCCTCCCTCCCTTCCACAACCACTGACCGGCATCCGCAATGGCATTGCCCCCCAAGTCCGACGAGGACACCGCATCAACCGCGTCCAAGGCCGACAGCGCCGACGCATCGAAGAAACGCCCGCGCGCCCGCTCGCGCCTCTACCGCTCCAAGTCCAAGGCAGCGGCCGAGGCGACAGGTGAGCTCCTCCCTTCCGCCGAGCCGGCGCCCGCGCCCAAGGCGGAAGCCCCCGCCGAGCGTCCCGCGCGTTCCGCTCGCGCGGCCAAGACCGAGGCCCCGGTCGCAACCCGCGCCGAAGAGCCGCGGCGTGAAGAGCCTGCGCGTGCGGATCCTCGCCGCGAAGAGTCCCGCCGCTCCGAGCCGGCCGCAGCTGCGCCCGCTCCCGAGGCTCCGGCTCAGAGTGCCGCGCCTTCTCCCGAGCCTGCCTCTGCTCCCGCTCCGGCCCCTTCGGCTCCGGCCCCATCGGCCCAAGGCGGCGATGCGGGCGGCGATTATGCCCAGTCCTCCGGCGGTGACGGCGGTGGATACGATTCGCAGCAGCAGCAAGGCGGCGGCAAATTCAACCGCTGGCGCGACAAGAAATTCCGCGGCAAGTGGAACAAGCACGGTGGAGGTGGCGGCGGAGGAGGCGGGCAGGGCGGCGGCAACGGCGGCCAGCCCAAACACCCGCCGCAACCGCCTCCGCCCAAGGGCGAGATCTATTTCGGCGAACTGCCCGATCCCGCGCGCTTCAACGACCTCGAGGCCCTCGCCAAGACCGCCGACGAGATTTCCAGCCAGCAGGCCGCCGAGCCGATCTGGCTGAAATCGCTCTACGCGCTCGGCCACGCCGACCTCAGCGCGAAGGCGCGCTCGCTCGGCGCGAAGTTCGAGGGCGTGCCGAACCGCAAGCAGCTGCTCGCGGCCGTGTTCGCCGCCGCCGCCGAGCAGAAGATCCCGCTGCTCGACGAGGGTTGGCTCGATCTCACCGACCGCGGTTTCGGCTTCGTCGTCCACGACTTCACGAATTACCGGCTCTTCCCCGAGAACGCCTACCTGCCCGAGCTCTTCATCCGCAAACTCGGCCTCAAGCGCGGCCACCGCGTCGAGGTGCAGGTGCAGGCCCCGCAGGGCAACGACCGTTGCCCGAGCGTCGTGCGCATCCGCTCCGTCATGGGCAGCGCGCCGGATGGCATCTCCTCGGTCAAACCCTTCGAGGAGCTCACGCCCTATTATCCGCTCAAGCGCATCTGGCTCGAGTCGCAGGGCGCGAAGGATGTCTCGATGCGCATGGTCGACATCATCACGCCGGTCGGCTTCGGCCAGCGCGGCCTGATCGTCGCTCCGCCGCGCACCGGCAAGACGGTGCTCCTGCAGAACATCGCCAACTCCATCGCGGCCAACTCGCCCGAGGCGAAGCTCATCATCCTGCTCATCGACGAGCGCCCCGAGGAAGTCACCGATTTCCGCCGCCACTGCAAGGGCGAGGTCGTCAGCTCGACCTTCGACGAGACGCCCGAGAGCCACGTGCACTGCGCCGAGATGGTGATCGAGAAGGCCCGCCGCCTCGTCGAGCTTGGCGACCACGTCGTCATCCTCCTCGACTCCATCACGCGCCTCGCCCGCGCCTACAACGCGCTCGCGTCGAACTCCGGCAAGATCATGTCCGGCGGCCTCGAGGCCACGGCGCTGCAGAAGCCGAAGCGCTTCTTCGGCTCCGCGCGCAACATCGAAGGCGCCGGCTCGCTCACCATCCTCGGCACCGCGCTCGTCGACACCGGCTCGCGCATGGACGAGATCATCTTCGAGGAGTTCAAGGGCACCGGCAACATGGAGCTCCACCTCGACCGCGACCTCGTCAACAAGCGCATCTTCCCCGCGCTCAACATCGACAAGTCCGGCACGCGCAAGGAGGAGCTCATCTATCACCCCGACGAACTCGCGCGCATCTACGCGCTGCGTCGCGCCATGCAGGGCGTGCCCGCCGCGGACTCCATCGAGATGCTGATCCAGCGTCTGAAGAAGACGAAGACCAACGCCGAGTTCCTGCTGAGCCTGAATCGCTGAGCCCGCGCTCCCGCGGGTGCGGCCTCGCCTCCCTTTGACCACGGCCGACGACCAGATCATCCAGCTCGCCCTCGCAAGGGGCTTGGTGGATGCCGTCGCCGTGGAACAGGCCCGCCGGCAGGCCGCCGACCACACGGACCTCACCACCGAGGCGCCGGGCGTGCTGGCGCTGCTGGTCGCCGCCGGGGCGTTGGACTTGCGCCGCTTCGCCCGCGCGCTTGCGAAGGAATTCGGCATGCCCTTCTACGAGATCGGCGACCGCCAGATCTCCGGCGAAGTGCTCGGCCTGCTGCCGCGCTCCTTCGTCATGAAACACGGCGTCTGCGCCGTGGGCCGCGAGCACGGTGCGGTGCAGGTCGCCGTGCCCGATCCCTTCGCCGTCGACGTGCTCGACAGCCTCGCCCACGTCTGCGGCCAACCCGTCGTGCCCGGCATCGCGGCGCGCGACGATCTCGCCCGGGCCATCGCGCGGCATTACGGCCGCCCCGCCGACGAGTTGGAGGACTTGACGGGCGGCGCCGTCGCTCCCGTCGCCTTGGCCGGCGGTGCGGGCGCCGAGGAGGGCGGGGTGAAGGACACCGACGCGCCGATCATCCGCCTCGTGCACGGGCTCATTCACGAAGCCGTGCGCCGTCGCGCCTCCGACATCCACTTGGAGCCGCTGGAACGCCGCTTTCGCGTTCGCTACCGCATCGACGGCGTGCTGATCGAGGTCGATTCGCCGCCCAAGCGCCTGCAGCTCGCCCTGATCTCGCGCGTGAAGATCATGGCCAACATCAGCATCGCCGAGAAACGCGTGCCGCAGGACGGCCGCATCCAGGTCAACCTCGCCGGCAAGCCGCTCGACCTGCGCGTCTCCTCGCTGCCCACCGCCCACGGCGAAAGCATCGTCATGCGCATCCTCGACAAGGAAGGCCTGCGCCTCGGGCTCCCTGAACTCGGATTCTACGGCGACGACCAGCGCGAGTTCGAACGGCTCATCGCCTCGCCCGACGGCATCATTCTTGTCACCGGCCCGACCGGCTCGGGCAAGACGACCACGCTCTACGGTTGTCTGCACCATCTCAACCAACCCGACCGCAAGATCATCACCGTCGAGGACCCGGTCGAGTATCAGCTCACCGGCATCAACCAGGTGCCGGTGCGCGCCGAGATCGGCATGACCTTCGCCTCCGCCCTGCGCGCGATGCTCCGGCAGGCGCCGAACATCGTCATGGTCGGCGAAATTCGCGACGCCGAGACGGCCGACATCGCCATCAACGCCTCGCTCACCGGCCACCTCGTCTTCTCGACCCTGCACACCAACGATGCGCCCAGCGCCGTCACGCGGTTGATCGACATCGGCACGAAGCCCTTCCTCGTCGCCGCCTCGCTCCGCGCGACGATGGCGCAGCGCCTCGTGCGCCGCGTGTGCCGGCATTGCGCGCGGCCCTGCACGCCCACGGCGCGCGAGCTGCTCGCCCTCGGCGCCACGCCCGAGCAGGTGCAGTCCGCCACGTTCATGCGCGGCGCCGGTTGCGACCACTGCAACGGCACCGGCTACCGCGGACGCATGGGCATCTTCGAGATTTTCCTCATCTCCGACGAGATCCGCACGATGATCTACGAGAACGCCAGCGCGGCCCGCCTCCGCTCCCGCGCGCGCGCCGAGGGCATGCGCACCATGCGCGAGGACGGCGTGCGGAAAGTGCTCGCCGGTCTCACCACGATTGAGGAAGTTGTCTCCGTCACCGTCGGCGACAGCGATTAACCCCGAGCCCACTCCCGCCATGAGCTACGAAATGAACGATCTGTTGGAGCTGGTCGTGGACCAGAAGTGCTCCGATCTCCACCTCCAGGTCGGCACGCCGCCGACCCTGCGCCTCCGCGGCAGCATGACGCCGATCGACGGCCCGGCCCTCACGCCCACGGACACGGAGAAGCTCATGCTCTCCATCACGCCCGACAACCACGTCCAGAACGTGAAGCTGAACGGCGGCACCGACTTCGGCTTCGCCTACCTCGACAAGGCCCGCTTCCGCGTCTCCGTGCTCAAGGCCAAGGGCAACTACGGCATGGTGCTGCGCCAGATCCCGAACCAGCTCTTCGACCTCCGCCAGATCGGCCTGCCCGACAAGATCAAGGAGCTCCTCTACCGCCCGCGCGGCCTCTTCCTCGTCACCGGCCCCACCGGCTCCGGCAAGTCCACCACGCTCGCCTCGATGGTGAATTACATCAACGAGAACCGCGACGGCCACATCATCACCATCGAGGACCCGATCGAGTATTACCATCCGCACAAGCGCTGCGTCGTCACCCAGCGCGAGGTCGGCCAGGACGTGCCCAGCTTCTCCGAGGCCATCCGCCGCGCGCTGCGCCAGGACCCCGACGTCATCCTCGTCGGCGAGTTGCGCGACCTCGAGACCATCGAGGCCGCCATCTCCGCCGCCGAGACGGGCCACCTCGTCTTCGGCACGCTCCACACCAACAGCGCCGCCAAGACCGTCGACCGCATCGTCGACGCCTTCCCGGCGAACATGAAGGAGATGATCCGCACCCAGCTCTCCACCTCGATCATCGCGGTCGTCGCCCAATCGCTCTGCAAGAAGAACGGCGGCGGCCGCATCGCCGCCTACGAGATCATGGTCAACACCTCGTCCATCGCCTCGCTCATCCGCGACAACAAGACCTTCCGCATCTCCTCCGACATCCAGACCGGCGCCGCGCTCGGCATGATCACGCTCGACACGCACCTCCTCAGCC
>JAMPXH010000065.1 GCA_023701285.1 Candidatus Didemnitutus sp. | reverse complement strand
GCACTTCAAGGACGTGCAGGACGTCGAGTTCACCATCCAGGAAGGCAAGCTGTTCATGCTCCAGACGCGCAACGGCAAGCGCACCGCCGCCGCCGCGCTCAAGTTCGCCGCCGACATGGTGAAGGAGAAGCTCATCGACTGGCAGACCGCCGTCCTCCGCAACCCGGCCGACCAGCTCGAGCAGCTCCTCGCCCCGATCTTCGACCTCAACGAGGTTAAGAAAGCCGCCGTCATCGCCACGGGTCTCCCCGCCGGCCCCGGCGCCGCCACCGGCAAGATCTACTTCAACGCCGACCGCGCCGTCGTCGCCGCCGAGAAGGGCGAAAAGGTCCTCCTCGTCCGCGTCGAGACCTCCCCCGAGGACCTCCGCGGCATGATCGCCGCCGAAGGCATCCTCACCGCCCGCGGTGGCGTCTCCTCGCACGCCGCGCTCGTCGCCCGCCAGATGGGCAAGGTGTGCGTGTGCGGCGCTTCGGCTGTCCAGATCGACTACGACAAGAAGACCGCCACCATCGCCGGCCAGACCTTCGCCGAAGGCGACTACCTCTCGATCGACGGCACCTCCGGCACGGTTTACGCCGGCCAGATCAAGACCGCTCCATCCGAGATCATCGCCGGCCTCGTGCACGATGACGCCGCCGCCAAGGCCACCGAGAAGTTCAAGAACTACGTGCAGTTGATGAAGTGGTGCGCGCAGGCCACCAAGCTGTCCGTCCGCACCAACGCCGACACGCCCGAGCAGACGCGCATCGCCGTCGCCTTCGGCGCCACCGGCATCGGCCTCACCCGCACGGAGCACATGTTCTTCGAGGGCGACCGCATCGACGCCATGCGCGAGATGATCCTCGCCGACACCGTCGCCGGCCGCGAGGCCGCGCTGGCCAAGCTGCTGCCGTATCAACGCGGCGACTTCTACGGCATCTTCAAGGCGCTGAAGGGCTTCCCTGCCACGATCCGCTTCCTCGATCCCCCGCTGCACGAGTTCCTGCCCCACACCAAGGAGCAGCAGGCCGACCTCGCCAAGAAGCTCGGCATCGACGTGGCCAGGATCGAGCACCGCGTGCACGAGCTCCACGAGTTCAACCCGATGCTCGGCTTCCGCGGCTGCCGCCTCGGCATGAAGTATCCGGAGATCACCGCGATGCAGGCCCGCGCCGTCATCGAGGCCGCCGTCCAGGCCAAGAAGGAAGGCATCAAGGCCAACCCCGAGATCATGATCCCGCTCGTCGGCTTCAAGAAGGAGCTCGATCAGCAGGTCGCCATCGTTCACGAGGTCGCCGCCAAGGTCTTCGCCGAACAGAAGACCAAGGTCGCCTACAAGGTCGGCACGATGATCGAAGTCCCGCGCGGTGCCCTCACCGCCGACGAGATCGCGCAGACGGCTGAGTTCTTCAGCTTCGGCACGAACGACCTCACGCAGACCTGCCTCGGCATGTCGCGCGACGACTCCGGCTCGTTCCTCGGCGCCTACCAGGAAGCCGAAGTGTTCAAGAAGAACCCCTTCGCCTCGATCGATCAGAGCGGCACGGGCCAGCTGATGCAGATCGCGATCCAGAAGGGCCGCTCGACCCGCCCCGACATCAAGCTCGGCATCTGCGGCGAACACGGCGGCGATCCGGATTCGGTGAAGTTCTGCCACAAGCTCGGCCTCACCTACGTCTCCTGCTCGCCCTACCGCGTGCCGGTCGCGCGTCTCGCCGCGGCGCAAGCGGCCATCGCCGAAGCCAAAGCGGCGAAGAAGTAAGCACTAATCGACAATGCAGTTTCAAAGCCCGCCGACATCGGCGGGCTTTTTTATTCGCCCGTGCCAGCCGCAGCCTTGGCCGCGATCGCGAAGCACAAGGCCGCGAAGCAGTGAGCCGTAGATCAGCGCTCGCTCGCACCTGACCGGAAGTGGCGGCCGTGCCGACCGCCCCAGACTTTCAAGCCCAGACCTCACCGCAGGTTTTCTCTTTGGGACGGCGCACGCCACCATGCTCGCGCCACCGCGCTGGGGCGCCGCCGATTGATCCTGCCTCTCCGGGCGCGACCGATTACGTCCGGCGGCGACGCCACGCCGCCAGCGCCAGCCCGGCTCCACCGAGCAACAGCGCATACGTCGAAGGCTCGGGAATCGCAGTCGAGACGATGAAAGCGTTCACGATGGCCCCGTCCTGGTGACCCGTGCCGCCGTAGCCGCCGGATTGCACCAGCAACAGTTCAATCACGCCCGCCATGCTCGAGGTCACCGCGACCGTCGTGTTATACGCCACTGTCTGCGAGATGGTGACAAAACCCATCAGGTTCCCGTTCACCACGATCGCCTGTTCTCGCGAAGCCCACTCGCCGGCGAACTGCAGGACATCGAGCCGGTAAGCCGCGTTCGGAACCAGACCCGTAACATAAAAATGCAACGGCGAACCGCCCATCGCGTCCCACCCGAGGGTTTGGAGCAGGCTTCGCATCTCCAAATCCGCCGACGACGTCTGGTCGCCGGCAAAGGGCTCAACGCTGGTCGAATTATACGGCGGAGCCCCGAAACCGTAATCCAACGGCTCGAACACGACTCCCCGCCACGACACCTCGCCGACACCTTGCACGTTGCCGGCGTAAACCACGCGGCTCAGGTCGAGATCGAGCCCATCGAGCGGATCGCCGCCCGTGATCGGCACCGTGGTTTGCGCCAGCGCGACGGACTGCGCGGCACACAGGAATGCGAAAAGAACCACCGGGCGGACAAGGCGTGTCATTGTCATGGGAGGTGCGCCTTCAATGGCGATTCCCCCGTCGAAAACCAGCCACAACTTCACGCCGGCACGGAAAAATCCGCCGTGCGGCGCGCGTCTCCCCGGCCGCCGATCGGACGCCGGCGCGCCGCACCGACTGATCCGAAAGAACCATGCCCGGCGGCCCATTTCCTTTTGCACGCCCCTCCGATCTGCGTTTCCTCCTCTCTCGCTCCCCATGAAATACCTCCGCTCTTTCCTCGCCGCGCTCGTGTGCGGCTTCGCCTTGCAGACCGGCGCCCTCGCCCAGGAAGCCGCCCCCGCACCCTCGCCGGCCGTGGCCGAGATGCAGGCCATCGTCGCCAAGATCCAGACCAAGATGCGCGCCGGCCAGGTCACCGCCGCGACCCTCGCGCCCGAGATCGCCGAGTTCGACGCGCTCGTCGCCAAATACCCGGACAAGACGGACGAGAACGCCAACATCGCCATGATGCGCGCGATGCTCTACCTGCAGGTTCTCGACGATGAGGCGACCGGCAAGGCGCTGCTCCAGACGATCGTGAGCGATTACGCCGGCACCAAGAGTGTGGCCCAAGCCGAGCGCATCCTCCAGAGCCTCACACCCGAGGCCAAGGCCGCCGCCCGCGCCGAGGCCGAAGCCCAGGAGGCCAAGGCGGCCGCCCTCATCGGCGCCCCCGCGCCCGCCCTCGATTTCGACTGGTCGTCCGAGCCCGGCCTCAAGTCGCTCGCCGACCTCAAGGGCAAGGTCGTCGTCCTCGACTTCTGGGCCACTTGGTGCGGCCCGTGCATCCGCGCCTTCCCCAAGATCCGCGAGGAAGTCGCCCACTTCGCCGGCTCGCCCGTCGTCGTGCTCGGCGTCACCAGCCTCCAAGGCCGCGTGCACGGCGTGGAGCCGCGCCCCATCGACACCAAGGGCGACGCCGCCAAGGAATACGCCCTCACCGCCGAGTTCATGAAGCTGAAAGAGATGACCTGGCCGGTCGCCTTCTCCCAGCAGCAGGTCTTCAACCCCGACTACGTGGTGCGCGGCATCCCGCACCTCGCCATCCTCGCGCCTGACGGCACCGTGCGCCACAACGCCCTCAACCCGCACGACCCCGAGGCCGACGTCGTTGGCAAGGTGACCGCGATCCTGAAGGAGTTCGGCCTGCCCCTGCCGAAGGAGTGAGCCGCACCGCCCGGCGATCGGGCTGCGCATTTTTTGTGCAGCCTACTCCCGGCCAGTCGCCGGACTGATAGCCGCGCGTTTCTTGGTTGAAACGCCTCAAGCTCCCGCGCGCCGGCCCGATGTCCGGCGCATGGCTCTCCCTCTGCGCACCCGTTTGTGGACCCTCGGCATCGCCTCCGTGGCGGTGCCGCTGGCCGGCACCTTATCCTTCACTTGGTGGCAAGGGCGCGAGACCGCACGAGTCGCCGCCGAAGCGGTCAGCGCCCTCTCCGATGCCCAAGTCGCGGCCATGACGCGCAGCGTCGGCGAGTTGACCAACCTCGCGCAGGCCCAGCTCAACACCCAGCTCCGCCTGCAACTCCGCATCGCCGAGGAGTTGCTCCAGCGTGAGGGCGGCCTCCACTTGGCGACGGACGAGCGCCTCCGCTGGCAGGCGCGCAACCAGTTCGACCAGCAGGTCGCGACGCTGGACCTGCCCGCCGCACGCCTCGGGCAAGGTCGCGCCTTCGGTCAGAACGACGATCCCGCCCGGGCCAGCCCGTTGGTGGACGACATCTCGCGCGTCACCGAGGGCGTCGCCACGGTCTTCCAGCGCATGAACGCCGCCGGCGACATGCTGCGCATCGCCACCAACGTGAAATCCGCCGATGGCCGGCGCGCCATCTCCACCTACATCCCCGCGCGCAATCCCGACGGCACCCCCAACCCCGTCGTCTCCACCGTGCTTCGCGGCGAGACCTTCCTCGGCCGCGCCGTGGTCGTCGGCGAATGGATGACGACCGGCTATCAACCGCTCCGCGACGCGGCCGGCGAGATCGTCGGCATGCTCTTCGTCGGCCTGTCCGAGCGCCAGGCCTTCCGCCTGCTCCACGCCACGGTCAGCCAACTCTCCCCCGGCAGCACCGGCGAGGCCTTCGTCTTCAACGCCCGCGGCAGTGAGCGCGGCAAGGTCATCATCTCCCGCCGCGGCGAGCGCGACGGCGCGCCGCTCTGGGACGAGCGCGACGCCGCCGGTCGGTATTTCGCCCGCGAGATGGCGGAACAGGCGCCGCGGCTCGCCCCGGCGGACACCGCGCTCCTCCGCTACCGCCTGCCCGCCGCCCAGGGCGGCCCGCCGCGCACGCGCTACGTGCGCTACGCCTACCACCCCGCTTTCGACTGGGTGATCGCCGTCGGTCTCGACGAGGCCGAGGTGCTCGCCACCGTGCACCGTATCGAAGCCGACCAGCGCGACGACCTGCTGACCCAGCTCAGCATGACCGCGCTCACGCTCGTCGTCGCCTTCGGCGTGTGGCTCTGGCTCGGTCGCCGCATCTCGCACCGCGTCGAACACATCGCCGGCACCATCCGCGAGGATGCGCGCAACACCGCCGCCGCCTCGGCCCAAGTCGCACAGGCGAGCGAATCCCTCGCCCAAGGTGCCAGCGAGCAGGCCGCCTCCCTCGAGGAGACCAGCGCCTCGCTTGAGGAGATCTCCAGCATGACGCGGCGCAACTCCGAGCACGCCACCTCCGCCAAGTCCCTCGCGGCGGACACCCGCACCGCCGCCGAGCACGGCGTCGCCGCCATGGCCGAGATGAAACGGGCGATGGACTCCATCAAGACCTCCTCCGATGCCGTGGCGCAGACGCTGCGCTCCATCGACGAGATCGCCTTCCAGACCAACCTTCTCGCCCTCAACGCCGCCGTCGAGGCCGCCCGCGCGGGCGAGGCCGGCGCCGGCTTCGCCGTCGTCGCCGAGGAGGTCCGCAGCCTCGCCCAACGCAGCGCCGTCTCCGCCAAGGAGACCGCCGAACGCATCAACGCGTCCGTCGCCCAGAGCCGCGAGGGCGTCGTCCTCTGCGCCCGCGTCGAGAGCCTCCTGCACGACATCGCCGGCAAGACCCGCGGCGTCGACGGCCTCGTCGGGGAAATTGCGCAAGCCTCCTCCGAGCAGACGCGCGGCATCACGCAGCTCAACGCCGGCGTGAGCCAGATGGATAGTGCCACGCAATCCAACGCCGCCGCCGCCGAGCAATGCGCCTCCGCGGCGACCGAGCTCTCCGGCCAGGCCCGCCGCCAACTCGCCTCCGTGGACGAGTTGCACGTCGTCGTCCACGGGCAGGCTCCGACCGTCGATCTTGCCTCCGCCCCGATCACTTCGCGACGCTTGTCGTCAGCCGTGCCGCGGGATCAACCGGTCGCCGCCGCCGTCCGTTGACCCTTTGCCGCACCTCAACGCGGCGCATGCCGCCACGGCTCGGCGATCGGCTCCGTCTGCCGGGTGAAAAGCGCCAGGCTTTGCGCGCCTTCGCCGAGTGCGAGGAGATCGCCTTTCCGAGTCCAAGTCGTCACGCGACCGAGCACGGCGAAGAAGCGGCGCTCCAGTTCCATCTTCTCCTCCGGCCCCGCCATGCGGGTGCTGCTCATCGGCGCGATCTGCACCTGATAGTGGAGCATGTTGTAGGAGCCTTGGAAAAGATTCACCCCGCCGCTGCCGCTCACGCGCAGATTGGCTGAATCGAAGCGCAGCGCCGGCCGGCGCGGGTCGCCGGTGAGTTCGATGCGCTGGCCTTCCAACTCGAACAACACCCACGTCACATCCTCCACCTCGTAGATCGGCCGGTGCATCATCACGGTGCCCTCCGGCTGCGCCGGCGGCGCGATCACCGTGACCGTGCGCGCGCACCCCGCCGCGACCAGCAGACCGAGCAACGCACCGAGACCGAGGCATGTTTTCCGCATGGGCCGCATGCAAGCAGTGGGCCACGGCGTGTCAAAGACGCACGCGGCCGGACTCATGCCGCCCAAACTGCGCTTGCCAAGCGCCGCGCGCCTGCTTGCGTTTCGCCTCCTACGGGCCACGCACGACGCATGTCGGCGCGGCCTTTCTTATTCCCCATGAGTTCATCCCTCGTTCAACATCTCAAGTCCTCCGCCCGCTGCAGCCTGCTCGTCACGCTCGTCCTGCTGACGAGCGGTTGCGCAAGCTTCAACCGCATCGCCGAATACCCCACGCCGGCCCAGCCCGCCACCGTCGCCGTCGTGTCCAAGCCGATGTCGAAGATGACCGAGCTCCCGCTCGGCGTGTATTACGACGAGCCGCGCCAGATCATCGTCACCGGGCACCAGAAGGGCCTCTTCGCCGGCATGATGTTCGGCCTCGTCGGCGTGATGGTCGCGGACCAGATGAACAAATCCTCGGGCTCCGCCAAATACGCCGACGACTCCGCGCAGAGCGGCACCGATCTCGGCACGCTCACGCGCGAGCTCCTCGCGACGACGCTCGGCTCCGGCCAGGCGCCGCACTGGTCGCTCGCCACCCAAAATGCCGGCGTGCGCCTGACACCCTATGCCGTCTTCACCGTGGAAAAAAGCGGCGGCAGCCGCCTCTACGCCATGCTGCGCGCGGAGATCATCGGACCCGATGGCAGCCCCACATGGTCGGCCCGCTACTTCGCCCGCGCTCCGGGAATCCACCCACTCGACGGCGAAAACACCTGGATGAAGGAGACGCGCTTCCACGACGGCATGCGCGCCGCGCTCGCTCGCGCGATCGCCGTCTGCGTGGACGACACCCATGGCCGCCTGACCGGGAAAAATCATCTGCTCGCGAAGGGCTACTATCCCTATCTCAACATCGAGCTCGAGCTGCCCGCGATCGTCGTGCAGGAGACGCCCGAATACCTCGTCGCGCGCCTCGCGATCGGCGATGCGATGGTGCTCGCCGGCACGCACGTGCTCGACCGCGCGGATTACACGGTCAAGCCCGGCACCTTCAAGGATCCGCGCAACCGCTGAGCGTCGCGCCGACTCGCGCCTGCTGCCCCCTATTCCCGGCGGCCGCTTTGCAGCGGCCGCTTTTTCATGCCCGCACCGGGCGCCTCAGCCCTTGCGCGACTCAAGCTCCTCCCAGCGCGCGAAGGCGGCGGCATGCTCGCGCTCGACGGTCTCGAGCCGCGACTTCACCTCCGCGAACTTCGCGCCGGCGGTCTTGTAGAAAATGGGATCGGCGAGCTTCGCGGCGAGTTCCGCCTGCTCCGTCTCCAGCGCCTCGATGCGCGCGGGCAGCGTGTCGAGTTCGGCCCGCTCCTTGTTGTTCAATTTCTTCAACGGCTGGCCCGCGTTGCCGCCAGGATTCTTTCCCGCGGCCGGAGACGATGCCTCGGCCGTCCGCGCGGCGCCCTTCGGCTCGGATTTGCGCGCGGCCTGCTTCTTCAATTCGGCCTGCCAGTCGGAGTAGCCGCCCACGTAATCGCCGATTTTGCCGTCGCCCTCGAACACCAGCGTGCTCGTGACGACCTCGTCGAGAAACGCGCGATCGTGCGACACGAGCAGCAGCGTGCCTTGGAACTCCACGAGCAGGTCCTCGAGCAGGTCGAGCGTCTCGGCGTCGAGGTCGTTCGTCGGCTCGTCGAGCACGAGCACGTTGGCCGGCTGCGTGAAGAGCTTGGCGAGCAGCAGGCGGTTGCGTTCGCCACCGGAGAGCACGCGCGCCGGCGTGCGGGCGCGCACCGGCTCGAACAGGAAGTCCTGCAGGTAACTGATGACGTTGCGCGTGCGGCCCTCGATCGTGACCGTCGGGTTGCCGTTCGCGATGTTGTCGGCGACCGTCTTGTTGTCGTCGATCTGCGCGCGAAGCTGGTCGAAGTAAACGACCTCGAGGTTCGTGCCGTGCTTGATCACGCCGCTGGTCGGCTGCAACTGCCCGAGCAGGAGCTTGATCAGCGTGGTCTTGCCCGCGCCGTTGGGGCCGAGGATGCCGATCTTTTCGCCGCGATTGATCGTGATGGAGAAATCCCGCAGGACGGTCTTCCCGCCCGCCCAAGTGTAGGCGACATTCTCCGCCTCGACGACCTTCTGGCCGGAGCGTTCGGCCTCGGCGAGCTTGAGGTTGGCGGAGCCAACCCGGTCGCGGCGGGCCTTGGCCTCGGCGCGCATTGCCTTCAGCGCATTGATGCGCGCGGTGGCGCGCGAACGCTGGGCCTTCACGCCGCGGCGGATCCACTCCTCCTCCTGCGCGAGCTTCTTATCGAAGGCCGCGCGCTGCTTCTCCTCCTCCTCCAGCACCTGCTGCTTGCGGACGAGATAGGTGTCGTAATCGCACGCCCAGCCGGCGAGCCGGCCGCGGTCGAGTTCGACGATGCGCGTGGCGATCTTGCGCAGGAAGGCGCGGTCGTGCGTGACGAAGAACAGCGTCGGCTTCGTCTCGAGGAGCAATTCCTCGAGCCAGAGGATCGATTCGAGATCGAGGTGATTGGTCGGCTCGTCGAGCAGCAGCAGATCAGGCTGGCCCGCCAGCGCGCGGGCGAGGAGCACGCGGCGCTTCAACCCGCCGGACAGCGCGGAAAATTCCTGCGTGGGCGGCACGCCGACATGCGCGACCAAATCCTCCACGCGCACGTCACGCTGCCAATCCTCCTCGTGGTGGTCGTCGTTCGGGCGCAGACCGCTGGCGACGATGTCGTGCACGTTGCCGGCGAGATCGGTCGGGACCTCCTGCGTGAGCCGCGCGTAAAGCGAGCCCTGCGGGCGGAAGACGTCGCCGGAGTCCGGCTTCATCTCGCCCATGATGACCTTCATCAGCGTGGACTTGCCCGCGCCGTTGCGGCCGACGAGGCACACGCGCTCGCCCGGATCGATCTGAAAATTGACGTGATCGAGGATGGCGGGACCGCCGAAAGCGAGGTTGACGTCGAGGAGATTGAGGAGGGCGGCCATGCGTGAAGCCGGACAACTTGGGTCACGCCGCGAGGCAGTTCAAGGCCGGGTTTCTCTGGAGTTGACCATCGGTGCACAGTGCACCCTGCGCGGCGTGGCGCATCCCGCGTCGCGCTCAACCCAACTCCCTCAACATGAAAGACCACCTGACCAAGGATCAATTCGTCGCCGTGCTCGACGCCGCCGGCATCTCCGCCGCGCAACGCGACGCCCTCCACCGCGAGTTCGAGCGGCAGCAACCGGCCGCGCACGAGCGGTTCCTCTCCTGGCTGGGCATCCCCGCCGCCGAGGCCGCCCGCATCCGCGCGCACGCGCGCGCGACGAACTGAGCCTTCCCTCGCGGGCCCGCCGGCGCCATCGTTGCCGGCGGGCCCGCCTTTTATTTTCATGACGACCATCCGCCAGCTCGCCGCCGAGTTCGGTCTCACCCGCAGCACGCTGCTCTATTACGACCGCATCGGCCTGCTGCGGCCCGACTACCGCACCTCCTCCGGCTACCGGCTCTACAACGCGGCCGACCGCGCGCGGCTCGCCGCGATCTGCCGCTACCGGATGGCGGGATTGCCGCTCGCGCGCATCGCCACCCTCCTGGACGACGACCGGCGACCGCGCTCCGCCGGCAGCAGCAGGTGATCGTCGGTCTGCTCGGTCCGAGCCGCGGCGCGCGCCGCACCCGCATCATGGACAAGGCGCGCTGGGTCGCCCTGCTCCGCGCTGCGGGCATGGACGACGCCGAGATGCAGCGCTGGCACGAGGCCTTCGAACGCCAGTCACCGGAGGCTCACCGCGATTTCCTCGAATCGCTCGGCCTGCCCGTCGCCGAGATCCGCCGCATCCGCCGCGCCGCGCGCGCGGTGCCGCTCCTTCCGGCCCCCGAAAAAGACAAATGACCCGCCCGGCGGCGCTCCGGTCAACCGCCGGAACCGCCCCGCCATGGATCTTCTCCTCTCCGCCCTGCGCTCGCTGCGCGCCCACCCGCTGTTCAGCGGACTCGTGATTCTGCTCCTCGCCCTCGGCATCGGGGCCAACACCGCGATCTTCGGCGTCGTGCACGCCGTGTTGCTGAAGCCGCTGCCCTACCCTGAACCGGGCGAGCTCGTGCTCATCCGCAAGCCGCCGCGCGACGGCAACACCGCCGCCACACCGGGCGGAGGCACGCTGATCGTCGACAAGGACCTCGGCGCGTGGATCGAGGCGCAACCCAAGTCCTTCCGCGCGCTCGCCGGCTACAGCAACAGCACGTCCACGCTGCAACAGACGGGCGGCACCGGCGCGGTCCGCGTGCCCACCGGGCGCGTCACCCCCGGTTTCTTTCCCATGCTCGGCGTCTCCGCCTGGCGCGGACGCCTGTTGCAGGAGGAGGACTTCAAATCCGGCGCCCCGCCGGTTGCGGTCTTGAGCTACTCCGCCTGGCAATCGCGCTTCAACGGCGACGACCGCGCCCTCGGCGCCGTCGTGCAACTCGACGAAGTGGCGCACACCCTCGTCGGCGTGCTGCCGCCGGCGTTCGAATTCATCGACCCCGTGCAATTCTGGCGCCCCCTTCCACTCGGCGGTCTCGACCGCCCGGGCCAGGTTCAAATCTCGATGATCCGCGCCCTCGGCCGCCTTCTTCCCGGCACGGCGCACGAAGTCGCCCAGCGCGAACTCGACGGCATCTCCGAACGTTTCTGGGACAATTACTCCGCCAGTTTCTCCGCCGGCATGGCACCGCCCGCCGCGGTCCCCGCCAACACTCCGGGTGCCGCTGCGGTCGCACCTGCGCCCGGAAGCGGGAGCGTGACACGAGTGACCCAATCCGCTCCGCCGCCCGCGGCAGACGCAGCAGCCGCCACGCCTCGTCGCTTGCCCATGCCCTTCGTCGGCGGACCCGCTCAGCTCACACCGCTGCAGGAACAACTCGCGCGGCAATCGCGCACGACGCTGTGGCTCCTCCTCGGCGCCGTCGGCTTCGTCCTGTTGATCGCCTGCGCCAACATCGCGAATCTTCAACTCGCCCGCGCCGCCTCGCGTCGCCGCGAAGCCGCCGTGCGCGCCGCACTCGGCGCCTCGCCCGCGCGCCTCGCCGGCGAATTGCTCGCCGAGAATCTCCTCCTCGCGCTCGCCGGCGGCGCGCTCGGACTGCTCTTCGCGTGGTGGGGCACGCAGGCGCTGCAAGCCTGGCTCGCCGACCTCCTCCCGCGCGTCAATCCGATCGGCGTCGATTTCACCGTGCTCGGCTATGCGTTGCTCGTGGCCGTGGCGGCGGGACTCGGCTTCGGGCTCGCGCCGGCGTGGCAGACGAGCCGCGTCGACCTGCTCGAGACGTTGAAGGAAGGCGGCCACCAGGCGTCCGCCGGCGGCAGTCGCTGGCGGCAGGGCCTCGTGGCCTTCGAGGTCGCGCTCGCGCTCGTGCTGGCCGTCAACACCGGCTTGCTCGTGAAGAGCATCCGGCAGCTCTACGCGACCGAGCTCGGCTACCGCACCGAGGACGTGATGACCGCAAACCTCTCCCTCCCGCGCCGCTACGCCACGCCCGCCCAGCAACGCGACTTCGCCCAACGCTGGCTCGAAGCAATCCGCGTTTTGCCGGGCGTGAAATCCGCCGCCATCGCCGACTCCGCTCCACTCTCACCTTTTTCGCAGGTCTTCGCCGCCAGCATCCGCGGCGGCACGGGCAATGCCAACCGTTCGGTCAACGCGCCACCGCCGACGATGCAGATCGCCAGCGTGACGCCCGACTATTTCGCCACCGCCGGCATCGCGCTGAAATCGGGCCGGCTTTTCACCGCCGCCGACAGCGATGGCGCCCCGATCGTCGCGCTGGTGAACGAGGAATTCATCAAGCAAAATTTCCCCGACGGCCTGCGCGAAGGCGCCACCCTGGTCGCACCGGTATCGGGCTCACCCCAGCAAGCCACCATCGTCGGTGTCGTGGCCAACGTCCGCGCGCGCGGCCTCGACAGCCAGCCCTCCGCCCTCGCCTACTTCCCGCTCGCCCAGGTGCCGCGCCAGCGGTTGAGCGCCGTCGTCCAATTCGCCGGTGACAGCGCCACGCTCGCCCGCGGGCTCACCCAGGCCACGCACAAGGTCGACGCCGACCTTGCGCTCGACACGCCTTCGACGCTCGCGCAGCAAATCGCCCGCCAGACCGCGCCACGCCGCGTCACGCTCACGCTCACCGGCGCCTTCGCCGCCACCGCCATCAGCCTCGCCGCGCTCGGCATCTTCGGCGTCATGAGCTACACCGTGACCCAGCGCACGCAGGAGATTGGCGTGCGCATGGCGCTCGGGGCGGACCGCAGCGTGGTCTTGCGCTGGATCCTGCGTTACGGCGCGACGGCCATCGCGCTCGGCCTGCTCGCCGGGCTCGCGCTCACACTCGCCACCGGACGGCTGTTGCGGGGCACGCTGAGCGGGGTCACCGAGCTCGATCCGCTCGTGCTCGCGGCGGGCATGGCCGGACTCGCGCTCGCCGGCCTGCTCGCCTGCCTCTGGCCCGCGTGGCGGGCCACGCGCGTCAATCCCGTGGAAGCGCTCCGGAACGGCTGATTTCTGTCGCCGCCGACCCGGGGGCGAGCACTACGCATCGGCTGTCCCGTCCTCTACCCAGCATCACGAAAAGTTCTGCCGGCGCCGGAATCGATTTTCGCAGTAGAAACGGTATTGGGTAGGTCTTTCCGGGCCACGGATTACGGCGGCAAATAATGCATAGGGTTGGGCAAGTCTTGGCATGACGCGCCCCGCGCCCCCGGGCATGATTTGTCATCATGGTTAGCCCCAACTCTTCCACGCCCGGCCCGGAAGCCGGGACGGCTTCTGCTACGCCGGTCCCCACCACCACCATCCCCGACGTTGTCATCCGACTCGCCGGCAATTCGCAGGACGGCATCCAGTCCGTCGGCGGTTTCCTCGCGCGCCTCGCCGGGCGCAGCGACCAGGACGTCATGACCTACATGACGATCCCCGCCACCATCTCCGGCGGTCCCTCGATCTTCCAGGTGCGCATGGGCACGGGCGACATCCTGTCGGCCGGCGATCAGGCGGACTTCCTCGTCGCCTTCTACCAGCACAGCTACGAGTCCCACATCGCCGCGCTCCGGCCGGGCGGCGTGCTCATCTACGACAGCGACCACGTCAAACCCAACCCCGAGGACCGCCGCTTCACCCACGTCGGCCTGCCCATCACCTCCGCCACTGTCGAAGCCGTCGGCGGCACGGGCAAGGACAAGGGCAAGAACATCTACGTGCTCGGCCTCATCGCCCGCATCTTCGACCTCGATGTGCCGAAGCTGAGCGCCCTCATCGCCGAGCGCCTCGGCGGCCGCGGCGAGGAAGCCGTGCGCAACGCCATGACGGCCTTCAACGCCGGCTACGCCAACCCCGTCGAGAACCTCCTCGGCCACCTCTACCGCTTCGCCCGCGTCACCAGCGAGGGCAAGACCGCCGCCCGCCCCGTCGTCACCATGGACGGCAACTCCGCGATGGTCTACGGCCTCCTCACCGCCGGCGTCCGCTACGGCGCCGCCTATCCGATCACGCCGTGGTCCTCGATCATGGAGATGCTCCGCACCGAGCTGCCGAAATACGGCGGCCTCTTCATCCAGGCGGAGGACGAGATCGCGGCCATCGCGCACGCGCTCGGCTTCGCCTACTCCGGCCACCTCTCCGTCACCGGCAGCTCCGGCCCGGGCCTCTCCCTCAAGATGGAAGCCCTCGGCTGGGCCGGCATGGCCGAGATCCCGCTCGTCTGCATCAACGTCCAGCGCGGCGGCCCGTCCACCGGCCTCCCCACCAGCGTCGAGCAATCCGATCTCATGCAGGCGATCTACGGTTCGCACGGCGACAGCCCGCGCGTCGTCCTCGCCCCGAAGAACGTCGAGGACTGCTTCTACATCGCCCTCGAGGCCGTCCGCATCGCGCGCGATTTCAGCACGCCGGTCATCGTCCTCACCGACCAGGCCCTCGCCACCCGCATCGAGGCCTTCGAGGAGCCCGACCTGAAGGCCCTCGTGAAGGAAAACGTGATCGACCTCTCGCCGCGCCCCGTCGACTACAAGCCCTACCCGATCGACGGCGCCACGCGCCACGCGCCTCCCGGCTCGCGCATGCTCTCCGGCAAATACCCGGTCGTCACCGGCCTCGAACACGACGAGTTCGGCCACTCCTCCGCCAGCCCGGCCACGCACACCAAGATGAACGCGCGCCGCCGCGAGAAGATCAAGGCCGTGGCCGCCACGCTCCCCGCCCCCGAGGTTTACGGCGACCAGCAAGGCGACGTGCTCGTCGTCGGCTGGGGCTCCACCTTCGGCCCGATCCGCGAGGCGGTGAACCAGATGCGCCAGACCGACGGTGGCCCCAAGGTCGGCCACGTCCACCTGCGCTCCCTCTCCCCGCTCGAGCCCGGCCTCGCCGCCATCTTCGCCGGCTACCGCAAGGTCGTCGTCGTCGAGATCAACGACGAGGGCCTCTACGGCTACGGCCAGCTCGCCTCCGTCCTCCGCGGCGCCTTCGCCGACCCGAAGATCCAGAGCCTCTGCAAGACCGACGGTCTCACCTACAAGGTCCGCGAGATCGTCGCGGGCGTCCAAAAACACCTCCAAGCCTGAACCCCACCCACGCCATGAGTTCCGCTCCTGTTTCCGCCCCCCTCGTCGAGACCCCCGCTGTCGGCGGACCCGACCGCCCGCCGCTCGCCAAGAAGGTGCTCGTCTCCGATCACCCGACCTGGTGCCCCGGCTGCGGCGACTTCGCCGTCCTCTCGGCGGTGCAGCGGATCTGCCGCGACGAGCAGATCCCGACCGAGAAGCTGGCGATGATCTCCGGCATCGGCTGCTCCTCCCGCATCCCCTACTTCGTCAACTCCTACGGCGGCCACTTCATCCACGGCCGCTCCCTGCCCTTCTCCGCCGCCATCAGCCTCGGGCGCGACGACCTCCACGTCTTCAACTTCGGCGGCGACGGCGACGGCTTTTCCATCGGCGGCAACCACCTCTTCCACGCCGCCCGCAAGAACACCAAGATGACCTACGTCATCATGGACAACTCCGTCTACGGCCTGACGAAGAAGCAGACCTCGCCCACCTCGCCCATCGGCTTCAAGTCGAAGACCGATCCGTGGGGCGCGATGGAGCAGCCCGTCAACCCGATGAAGACGCTCCTCACCGCCGGTGCCACCTTCGTCGCCCGCTCGCACGCCACCCAGGTCAACCACATGACCGAGATGATGCTCCGCGCCGCGCAGCACGACGGCTTCTCCGTCGTCGAGATCCTCTCCGAGTGCGTCGAGTTCAACGAGGGCGCGTTCGACGGCGCCAATCCCCGCAAGGGCGGCACCTGGCGCACCATCGAGCTGAAGAAAAACGACGGCTCCCCTGAGGACGCCGCGCGCCACGACCCGACCGACGAACTCGCCGCGCTCAAGCTCGCCCTCGAGCCCGCGCCCGGCTACTTCGGCGTGTTCTACGAGGTCAAGCGCCCCACGAAGAACCAGCTCGAGCGCGACCTCATCACCAAGGCCCGCGAGAAGACCAAGGGCGCCAGCGCCCTCCAGCTCCTCGAAGGCACCTTCGCCAAGATGCGCTGACCCGCGAGCCGCCCGCGCGGCTCCGGTTTTCCTCGCCACCTTCCTCTCTCACCCTCTTCACCGGCGGCCGCCCAGCGACCGCCGGTTTTTCTTTGTCCGCGCGTCGCTAGCTCCCCTCCTCCGCTCTGCCCCATCACCCATAACCCATCACCTCCCACCTCTTCCCCCTCGCCCTCCGCCCATCGCCCTTCGCCCCTTTCGCCCCTTTCGCCCCTTTCGCCCTCCGCAACCCACGCACAGCGTTGGGCAAGTTCGGCCCAGTGAAGCGCTCCATTTGGGAGCATAATCGCGGGGAACCCCCAAGGTCATGAACCTGCAACGCGATCGCTCGGCCTGGCTTCACGGCCCGGAGAAGGTCTGCCAGGTGCAGCCGCTCCACCCCGCGCAGTGCCGCCGCTTCGTCCTGCTCGGCGCCCCCGGCGTCGGCAAGGGCACGCAAGCCGCCCTGTTGTCCGCCGCCTTCGGCGCCTGCCACCTCGCCACCGGCGACCTCTTCCGCCGCGCCCAAGCCTGCGATCCCGCCACGCTCAGCCCCGGCCTGCGCCAGGCCGTCACCGCCATGCAGGCCGGCCACCTCGTGTCCGACGAGACCGTGCTGCAACTCCTGCTCGAACGCGCCGCCTGCCTGACTTGCCAGGGCGGATTCATCCTCGACGGCTTCCCCCGCACCGTCGCCCAGGCCGCCGCGCTCGACGTGATCCTCGGCCAGCGGAACACGCCGCTGGAATGCGCGATCAGCTACGAACTCGATCCCGACGCGCTCGCCGCCCGCATCTCCGGCCGGCGCACCTGCCCGGTCTGCCACGGTGTCTATCACCTGCTGACCCGCCCGCCGCGCGAGCCCGATCTCTGCGACATCTGCCGCGCCCCGCTCACGCTGCGTGCCGACGACTGGCCCGAGGCCGTGCGCGTGCGGCAACAAGCCTACCTCGCCGCCACGCATTGCCTGCGCGACTACTACGCCGACCGCGACCTGTTGCTCCCCATCGATGCGAGCGGCACGCCCGAGGAAGTCTTCGGCCGCACCATCACCGCGCTCACGGAACGCGCCGCCGCGCCCGACGCCTGAAGGCTCCGGCGCCGGGCCGCATCCGGACCGGCGGCTGCACGGCCGCCGGCGCGGGCGATCACTTGCCGTCGACGCTGAACTTCCCGCCGCCCGCGACGAGGATCACCGTGAAGCCCGCGAGGTAGAGGAACGCGATCAGGCCGCTGCCCGGCCCGCTCAACGCCATGCCGTGCGCGACGAAGAACGCCACCGCCATCGTCACCACGAGGAACAGCGACGCGAGCCGCGTCCACAGGCCGATGACGAGGAGCACGGCGCACACCGACTCGGCGAACGTCGCAAGGATGAACGCCGGCCAGGGCGGGATGCCGAGCACCGCGTGCTCGAACGGGTTGTTGCCGCTGAAGAGCGCCGTCAGCTTGCCCCAGCCATGGAGGATCACCATCGCCGCACCGAGCCACACGCGAAGCACGAGCAGGCCGAAATCGGCGCTGCGCGGAAGGAAGTCGAGCTGCAGGAATTTTTGCATGGCGGACGCAGACTGCCCGGTCCGCCTCCCGGCGCAAGCCGGCGGATGGAGCAACCGCCGGCGACAATTTAGTTGCATACACAATTAATTTGCCACGCCGCCCCTTGCAACTTATCTATCACGCATGTCCACCGCCTTTCCCCCGCTCGATCCCGCCGTCCGCATCGGCCACGTGCACCTCAAGGTCGCCGATCTCCAGCGCGCCCTCGATTTCTACTGCGGCGTGCTCGGCTTCGAGCTCACGCAGCGCTACGGCGCGCAGGCGGCGTTCATCTCGGCGGGTGGCTATCACCACCACATCGGGCTCAACACCTGGGAAAGCCTCGGCGGCTCGCCGCCGCCTCCGGGCAGCACCGGCCTCTACCACACGGCCATCCTCTATCCCACGCGCGCCGCGCTGGCCGATGCGCTGCGCCGGCTCATCGCGGCGGACTGGCCGCTCGACGGCGCTTCCGACCACGGCGTGAGCGAGGCGCTTTACCTGCGCGACCCCGACCAGAACGGCGTCGAGCTCTACCGCGACCGCCCGGCCGCCGAGTGGCCGCGCACGCCGGCCGGCGAGCTCGCCATGGTCACGCGCGCACTCGATCTCCGCGCCTTGCTGCAGGAGTAAGCGGACCGGCCGGCGTGTGACGCCGCGCGCTACGGTTGCGCGAGGTGGTTCGCCAGTTTTTGCACGAAGGACGTCACGCCCGCGGCGTGTTCGCCGGCCTTCGCCTTCCAATCCGGGTGAGTGCCCATTGCGATGAACGCCACCTGCGTGCGCCCGCCATGGCGCTCGATCAGGTAAACGGCCCAGGTGTCGGGCAACCCGCCGGAGTAGCTGATCATCCGACCCGGCACGAAGCCCAGCACCTTGTTGCCTTCCATGCCGCGCTTCCCGGCCGGCGCATCGGGCTTGTAATAGAGTTCGTAGGCGCCGCCCGGCCGCAGGTCGACATAGGCCGCGGGCGCCGCCCACTGCGCGAGCCCGGGGCCGGTGGCGATGGCCTCCCACACGCGCTCGGCCGTCGCGCGCGTCGTGAACGTGATCTCCATCACGGTCCCCGCCGCGCCGCGTTCCTCCACCAATGTGCTGACGGGCGCCGCAGCCTGTTCGCCTGCGACCGCCGTCCCGCACAGCAGCAATCCCAGCATCAGACGTTTCATGATGTGATTTTACCCCCGGCCCCCGCCCGCGTTCCATCCCGAATTCACCGGGTTCCCCTCGCATCGCGACCGGCACGATCGCCCAGGCTTCGTCACAGAGAAAGACCGGAGATCCACCGAGGACACCGAGTCCCTGACCGCATTTCCGCCTCCTCTGTGCTCTCTGTGTCCCTCCGCCTTTCCTCTGTGTCCCAATCCGACTTTTTGAGCTTCCGTCCTTCCCCTGCCGTCCTCTGTCTTCAGTCTTCCGTCCTCCGCTCTCTTGCCCGACTTCGAACTCGATTCTCCCTTCCCGCACGCCGGTTCCGCCCCCGCGATCGACTTCCGCGCGTCCCTCAACGACGAGCAGTTCACCGCCGTCACCGCCGAGCCCGGCCCGCTCCTCGTCCTCGCCGGCGCCGGCTCCGGCAAGACCCGCACGCTCACCTACCGCGTCGCCTACCTGCTCTCCCAAGGCGTGAAGCCCGGCGAGATCCTCCTCCTCACCTTCACCAACAAGGCCGCGAAGGAGATGCTCCACCGCGTCCATGAACTCACCGGCGTCGAGCCCGCGCGCTTCTGGGGCGGCACCTTCCACTCCATCGGCAACCGCGCCCTGCGCATGTTCGGCGACGCGATCAAACTCCCGAAAAATTTCTCCATCCTCGACGCCGACGAGTCCGAGTCGCTCCTCAAGCAGTGCGTCGAGTCCATCGACAAGCTCTTCTTCAAGGACAAGACCAACCCCCGCCCCAGCCCGCTCTTCAGCGTCCTTTCCCTCGCGCGCAACAAGCAGTGCTCCGTCATCGACCTCGTCGAGCGCCAGTTCCCGCACTACCGTGAGATCGCGCACCTCTTCCCGAAATTCAGCGCCGCCTACGAGAAGGCGAAGCGCGAACAATCCGTCGTCGACTACGACGACCTCCTCGAACTCTGGCTCAAGCTCCTCACCGACGCACCCGACGTCGCCGCGTATTTCAACTCGCGCTTCCGCCACGTCCTCGTCGACGAATACCAGGACACCAACACCATCCAGGCCCAGATTGTCGACAAACTCGCCTCGCACCACCGCGTCATGGCCGTCGGCGACGACGCGCAGTGCATCTACTCGTGGCGCGGCGCCGAGTTCGAGAACATCATGACGTTCCCCGATCGCCATCCGGGCACCGTCATCCACCGCATCGAGGTCAACTACCGCTCGACGCCCGAGATCCTCAATTTCGCCAACGGCGTCCTCAACACCGCGCCCAAGGGCCAGCACTTCGAAAAGGAACTCCGCGCCGCCCGCAAACACGGCCCGAAGCCGTCCGTCATCCAGGCGATGGACGACCGTGAGCAGGCCGCCTTCGTCCTCAAGCGCATCGAGTCGCTCGTGCAAGACGACGGCGTCTCGCCCAAGGAGATCGCGATCCTCTACCGCTCGCACTTCATCGCGCTCGAGATGCAGCTCGCGCTCTCCCGCGCCGGCATTCCCTACGTCATCACGTCCGGCGTGAAATTCTTCGAGCGCCAGCACGTCCGCGACCTCATCGCGCTCATCCAATTCGTCTATAACCCGAGCAACACGCTCGCGTGGCAGCGCTTCGCCATTTTGCTCCCGAAGGTCGGCGAAAAAGGCGCGCAGAAAATCTACAGCGCCGCGCTCGACCACGCGAAGCTCATGCAGAAGAACTTCATCGACGCCCTCGCCGAGGACGACGTGAAGACCAAGGTCCCGAAGGACGCCAAGGACGACTGGGCCAACTTCTGCGCCTCGCTCCAGCAAGTCGCCGCCGCGATGGACGAAGGCAAACCCGCCGACGCCGTGAAGGTCGCGATCGACGGCTGGTATGGCGACTACATGCGCGGCGCCTACGCCGACTACCTCGACCGCCTCGAGGAATTGAAAGGCTTCGTCGGCTTCGCGTCGCAGTTCACCGAGATGCAGGAGATGCTCACGCAAGTCGCGCTCCTCAACGGCGAGACCGCCGAGAAGGAAGTCGAGCCCACCGACGACGCCATCCGCCTGACGACGGTGCACCAGGCCAAGGGCCTCGAATACGACGTCGTCTTCGTGATCGGCGCCGCCGACAACCAGTTTCCGACTCGCCGCTCGATCGAAGACGGAGACGTGGAAGAAGAGCGCCGCCTCTTCTACGTCGCCGTCACGAGAGCCAAGAACGAGCTCTACATCAGCTACCCGCGCGTCGCCACCCGCGCCGGCCCCGGCGGCATGATGCTACAACCCTCACGCTTCCTGCTCGAACTCCCGAACGACCTCTACGACGAGCTGAGGATCAAGCGGAGCTGGGGCTGGTGAAATCGCAAAATCCGCGGCGAGGGCGCCGCAGCTCCATCCGTCCTGAAGCCGATTCTGGAGACGCGCCGCCCTCGGCGCGTCCTTCCCGCCGCCTTGTTCGCAGTTGGCGAAACTTCGAGAATGTGTATCGACCATTGAGTGACGCCTGCTGGCTCTACGACGCCAACGTCCGTCCGCCCATCCTGCTCGAAAAATCTCCATGAAGCCCCGCTCCCTCGACGCCCGCACAAAAGCCATCAACGCCGCCATGCGCCGAGCCGCCAAATCCGCTGCCACTCGCGCGCGCGCCGCCGGCACGAAACTCTACGTGCTGCGCTACGGCAAAATCGTCGCTGAATCACCCTAACCCAGATCGGTAAGAACAACGGCCTGATCCGCTCGGAGCCCGACAAACCCCCATGAATATCAACGTAAGCATCATCGACCAGCAGGTCCGCGCATTGGCCGAAACAATGGCTGCGCGCTTTGCCGACGAGTTGAATATCAAGAACGATGAACACAAGGCGCGCTCAGCGGCCTTTGTTCTCCTTACCCTCAAGACGTTACTCGATCTACCGCAAGACGAAGCCTTCGACTGTCTCACGGAGGGCGGGAGCGATTTTGGAGTAGATGCCATCCATCTCTCGGACGTCACCGATGGGGAGTTCACAGCGACCCTAGCACAGGCGAAGTATAAGCAAAAGCTGGAGGGCAATTCCAATTTTGAAGAGACCGGAGTGATCAAGGCCATCCAAGCGATCAAATACCTTTTCAATCCGTCTGCGGTCATGTCGGTAAACCAGCGGCTCGAGGCACGGGTCGAAGAGATCCGGTCTCTCATTCGCGAAGGCAATCTGCCAAGAGTGAGATTTATACTCTGCAACAATGGCTTGATCTGGACGACACAGGCTCAGCAACTCATCGACCACGAGCGATTCCCGGATCGAGTGCGTTTCGAGCACGTCAACCACGACTACTTGGTGGGATTAATGCAGGCAGCGAAACCGGTTCAGGACACACTTCGCCTGTCCGGAAAAGCGATAGTGGAAGACTTCAACTTCATCCGGGTAATGGTTGGGAAGGTGCCGGTCGTGGAGATCGCAGACCTGTTGCGCCGCCACGGTGATCGTTTGCTGGAGCGAAACATTCGGCGCTATCTTGGACTGGTAGGCAATCGCGTGAACGAAGGCATACGCCAGACTTTGCGTGATCCAGCGCAGCGTCCGAGTTTCTACTT
>JAMPXH010000064.1 GCA_023701285.1 Candidatus Didemnitutus sp. | reverse complement strand
GGCGCGCGCCGGAGCAGCCGATGCCCTACGAACTGTTGGTGCAGGTCGAGGCCTTTGCCCCCGAGCCGGATCTCGCGAACGTCAACCTCGTGCAAGCGAAGTTTCCCGACTTGGAGAACAAGGCCCGCGCCGTGCTGATGCTTGCCGTGGTGCGGTTGCGCATCGGCGAGAAGGAAAAGGGTCTGGAGCTGCTGCAGCAGGTCGATCTCCTCTCCCCGGACCTGCGCACGCGCCGCGACGCCGAGAAAGTGCTCGCGATCCAGGAAGGCCGTCCGCCGCGCCGGATCGAGGGCGGCAAGCAGGAGCGCCCGAAACAGCCCTCGCCGCGTCCGCGCGTGCCGTAGGAATAGCTCCGCCTCCGGTGCGCCGGGCAATGACACGCTGAACGGGCGGCGTGGGGGGAGGTTTTGTTTTGCGCGTTGGCGCGCAGACGCAAGGATGGCGCGTCGCGGGCCAATCACATCATCATGCCATCCTGTTCGTTTTTCGTCAGGGGCGGCTGGAGGGGAACCATGCTCCTGTCCTTGTCGCTCTGTTGTCTGTTCTCGCCTGCACTCCGGGCGGCCGAGCCGGAATTTCCGGCGGAGAAAGCCAAGTGGCGTTATCTGCGTTCGGAAAATTTCGAACTCTACTGCTCCGCGGGCGAGCAGGCCGCTGAGATTACGCTGCGCGACTTGGAGACCTTGCGGGCGCTGTTCCTGGAGCTGCTCAAAGTGAAGCAGCAGCGGCCGATCCCGGTGAGCGTCTATGTCTTCGGTCGCGAAAATCACTACCGCTCCTATCTCCCCGAAGATATCCGACGCGCCGCGGTCACGGGCATCCACCTGGCGCATCCCGATCGCACCACGATCATGCTGACGATGGCGGGCAATTACGGCGACACGCGTCAGACGGTGCGGCACGAGTTCATCCATCATCTGTTCCGGGTCGTGGATGACACGCCGCCCCTCTGGTATAACGAAGGCGTGGCGGAGCTGCTGTCGACGATCGCGGAGGAGAAGGGCAAGCTGGTGCTCGGGCGGCCGCCGGTGGGTCGGCTGATCCACCTCCAGGCGGAAGGACACCTGCCCGTCGAGCAGCTCTTCGCTGAGTCGCGCGCCGCGAGGATCTTTCGCTCCGACGACCACGCCGGCCGCTTCTACTCGCAGGCGTGGTTGCTGACGCATTTCTGTTACTTCGGCGTCACCGATGTGCCGCGCGAACAAGCGGTGCAGTTTCTCGCGGCGGCGAGCGCGCCGGAGATCGACGCGCACCCGCAGCGGCTCGCGGCGGTGGCGCAGCAATACCTCGGGATGGATCTCAAGACGCTTGATCGACGGCTGCAGAGCTATGCCTCGAGTGGCAAATACGGCTCGCATCACATCGCGATCCCGAAGGTGCAGGACCCGCGGGATTACGTGCGGCGCGACGTGCCGCGCGACGAGATGCGCGTGCGGCTGGCCGAGCTGATGGCCCGTCTGCGGAAGGATTCCGCCGCCGAGTTGGTGCTGATGAACGCCGTGGAGCGCGATCCCGCCAATTCCCGGGTGCAGGAGGTGCTGGGCACGCTCAGCCTGATGCGGCATGACGAGACGGGCATGATGTCGCGATGGAAGCGGGCGCTTGCGGGCGGCTCGGTCAATCCGGCGGTGGCCCACGAATATCTGCAGCAGCGCACGCGCACGCTTTTCCTCTCCTTTGATCCGCATTATCGCATGCCCGTGGCGCTCGCCGAGGAGTTGCGCGATCTGGTCCGGCGCTCGATCCAGGCTGCGCCCGAGCAGTGCAGGATGTATGAGGCCCTGGCTTGGATCGAGGCGAGCACCGCGCAACCCGATATCGGCAACCTCAACCTCGTGCAGACGCGCTTTGCCACGCTCAAGGAGCAGCCTCGCACGCTGGTCGCGCTGGCCGCGGCGCGGCACCGGCTCGGCATGGATCAGCAAGCGCTCAAGCTGCTCGACAGCCTTGCCACGTTCGAAACCGATGCGTGGAGCACCGATGCGGCGGAACAACTGCGAGCGAAGATCGAGCGCCGTCCGTCAAATGAGGAGCTTCGCAATCCGAGGGAGAAAGGGGCGAGCCGAACCGGCGCCATCATCCGTCTCTCGGAAATCGCCGCTCCAGACGGCGAGTAACGGGTCCGCGGGGTAAGACACTGTTTGCCGGCTCGGGTCCGCGATCGCGGCGATCGCCGGCGCGCAACAGCGCGGCGCGGCTGCCGGGCGTATAACTACGCCACACCGCGCGGTTGCCGGTGGGCGTGGGGCTCCGCTTCATCGGGGCACCGTTCCCCGTCCGCCGCGGCGCGGTTTCTGCTCGCCCCGTGCGGGCCGAATCCCACCCCGGCCAGTCCCGTCTCCTCCGCCCCTGCCATGAGCCCAGACCCCGCTTCCTCCGCTCCGCACGCGTCCGGCACGACCAGCCGCCGCAGCCATTGGCTGCTTGCGGGTTGTTTGCTCACGATCCTCGTCAGCGCGTGGCTCGCGGCGCTGATCCAGACTTCGTGGGGGCGCGTGCAGTTGACGGAGGTGCGCTTCCCCACGGAGAACGGCCAGTGGCTCGCCGGCGATCTCTACCGCCCGCGCACCGCGACGGAGAAGATGCCGGCGCCGCTCGTCGTCGTCGTGCCCGGCTTCCAGCGGTCGAAGGAGGCGCTGTCCAACATCGCCATCGAACTCGCGCGGCGCGGCATCGTGGTGCTCTCCATCGACCCCTACGCGCAGGGCAACTCCAGCGCCTCCGAGAGCCGGCGCTCGGCCACGACCGAAGGCTACGGGCTCTTCGCCGTCATCGAATACGCGGCCGACACCGACCTGCTGAACTACGTGGACAAGACCCGCATCGGCGCGACCGGCCACTCCGCCGGCGGCAACGCCGTGGTGCTCGCCGCGCGGCGCTTCGGCCGGCAGGCGGCGCGGGCGAACGAGCCCAGCAAGCTGCACTCCGCCTTCGTCTCGGGCTACCTGCTGGCGTTCACCGAGGAAAACCTGCGCGGCGTGCGCTCCAACCTCGGCAGCAGCTACGGGCTCTACGACGAGGGCGCCTATCGCAACGAACTCAAGAATGGCGACATGCGCCGCGCGCCCGAGGCGCTGCGCCTGATCAACACGGCGGCGGGCGACGGCTTCGCTCCGGTGACCGAGGTCGAGAGCGGACGCTACTACGGCGACCCGGCGGTGCGCGGCCTGCGCGTCATGCACAACGAGCCGCTGCTGCACCCGTTGCAGCCCTACAGCGCCGGCGAAACCGCGCACCAGCTGGCGTATTTCGAGCGGGCCTTCGGACTCTCCTGGCAAATGCCGCACACGGACCAGGTGTGGTATTGGAAGGAACTGTTCACCGCGCTCTGTCTCGTGGCGGCGTTCGTGGCGCTGGTGCCCTTCGCCCGTCTGTTGCTCGAGGGCGTGGCGTGGTTCCGCCCGTTGCAGCATCCGCTGCCTCCGCCGCAGCCACGACACGGCAGCCCGGCACTCTTCTGGGGACTGCTGCTCACGGGTGCCGTGATCGCCTGCGTGTCCTACATTCCCATGACGGAGCTCTCGCAGAAACTCTTCGTCGAGGCCTCGGGACGCGCGCAGACGTGGTTCTTTCCGCAGCGCATGAACAACGCCGTCATGCTCTGGGCGCTGTTGAACGGCGTGGTGGGCTTCGGGTTGTTCTACCTCGGTTACCGGGTGAATCGCACCCGCGGGGTCACGCGCGAGATGCTCGGCATCGCCACCAGCGCGGGCGAGCTGCTGCGCACGGCGGTGCTGGCGGGCGCGCTGTTCGCGTCGTTCTTCCTGCTGCTGTTCACGGTGTATTATTTCTTCCACGTGGATTTCCGGCTGCTCTTCTTCGGCGCGCGTGTCTTTCAGCCCGCAACGATGGTGCTGCTGTTGATGTATGCGCCGGCGTTCTTCGTGTTCTTCCTGCAAAATTCCCTGCGCGTGAACGGCGCCATGCGCCGCGAGGGCGTGCCGGAGTGGCGGAGCATGCTGCTGGCGGGCTTCGCCAATTCCGCAGGCCTGCTGCTCATCCTCGTCGTGCAGTATGTCTGCCTCGCCGTCACGGGCACGGTCTACTGGACCGACGGCTGGCTCTACATCAACCTGCTCTTTGCGGTCGTGCCGATGATGTTCGTGCTCCCGTATTTCAACCGTTTCTTCTTCCGCCTCACCGGCCGCATCTACCTCGGGCCGCTGGTCACGTGTCCCATCTTCATCATGATGCTGGTGGCGAACACCGTGTGCTACCTGCCGTTCTGAGATCGCCTCTTTTCCAACCATGCCACGTTTCCTTTCCCTCCGCCCGGGCTTGCGCCTGTCCCTGCTGTTGCTCGCCGGCCTCGTCCTGGCACTGCCGTCCCGCGCCGAGCCCGTTCCCCTCGGCAAGGGCAAGGTGACGGTCGACGTCGGCGTGCCGCTGGAAGTGTTCACCTACAAGCCGGCGAACTACGCGGGCGGCCCGCTCGTGCTCGTGTTTCACGGCGTGAACCGCAACGCGGATGATTACCGCAACTTCGCCCTCACGCTGGGCGAGCGCTTCGGCGTGCTGGTGGCGGCGCCGTATTTCGACCTGGAGCGTTTTCCCAACGACGCCTACCAGCGCGGCGGCGTGATGAAGGCCGGCCGGCCGCAGCCGCGCGAGCAATGGACTTTCGCGCTCGTGCCGAAAATCGTCGCGGCCCTGCGCGCCGCGGAAGGCCGGCCCGATCTGCCTTACTATTTTCTCGGGCACTCGGCCGGCGGGCAGTTCCTCGTGCGCATGATCGCGCTCGCCGGACCGCTCGGGGCGGAGCGGGTCGTCGCGGCCAATCCTGGCTCGCATCTTTTCCCCACGCGCGCGGCCCGCTACGGCTACGGCTTCGGCGGCCTGCCGGAGGAGTGGACGACCGACGAGGCCATCCGCCGCTACCTCGCGGCGCCGTTGACGCTCTATCTCGGCACAGGCGACCGTAATCCGCAGGACAAGAACCTCGAGCGCGGCGAAGAGGCGATGCGGCAGGGCCCTTATCGTCACGCGCGCGGCCTGAACTGCTTCGCCTTCGCGACGAACATCACGACGCAGCTCGGCTGGACGCTCGGCTGGCGCTTGGTGGAGACGCCCGACATCGGCCACGATGCGGCGAAGATGTTCGCCGCGCCCGAGGTCGGGCAGGCGCTCTTCGGTGCGGCGGGGGCACCGCGCGACGGTTCCGCGGCCCAATAAAAAAGGCCGGTCGCGGGACCGGCCTTCGTCAGAGGAGGAAAGGGAAGCGGGCTCAGGCGGCCACGATCTTCACGCTTTCGACCGCCACGCGGTCGATCGGCGTGCTCTTCTCGCCACCGCCGCCCGACTTCGTCGGGACGTTGGCGATGCGTTCGAGCACATCGTCGCCGGCGGTGAGCTGGCCGAAGGCGGTGTATTGGCGGTCGAGGAAGCGCGCGTCGCCGTGGCAGATGAAGAACTGCGAGCCGGCGCTGTCGGGATGGGCGGAGCGCGCCATCGAGATGACGCCGCGCACGTGCGCCTTGGCGTTGAACTCAGCCTTCACCTTCCAGCCGGGGCCGCCGGTGCCGGGCATGCCCGTCTCGCCGGCCTTCGTGTTCGGGCAGCCGCCCTGGATCATGAAGCCCTTGATGATGCGGTGAAAGGCGGTGCCGTCGTAGAAGCCCTCGCGGGCGAGCTTCTTGAAATTCTCGACGGTCTTGGGGGCGACGTCGGGCCAGAAGGCGATGGTCATTTCGCCGTAGCTGGTCTTGATGACGGCGACTTCTTGGGGGGAGGCGGACTCGTTGCTCATAAGGGGGCCAAGAAGCCGGGCCCGCCGTCCGCCGGCAAGAACCAAAAGTGCGGCCGCGCGAGCCCATTGTTGCGCAGCGATATGGCACGATATGCGCAGCCCAGGCGAGGGAGCCGTGCTACACTCGGGCCGCAACCAAGGAGGACTCATGAATACCCGCGAACACCGTGAAAAACACGACGAGGTTCCGTTGGAGGAAGTCCGCCACGAAGCCTATCGTCTCTGGCAGCAGGAAGGCTGCCCCGCCGGCCGCGAACTCGATCACTGGCTGGCCGCGAAGGAGTTGGTCAAACATCGCCGCGCCAAACGCCCGCCGCCGCCGGAGGAGCCCAAGATCCGCGACACCGAGCGACTGGTCGAGCCGGAGTAGAGGGCGCGCGTCGGCCGCGATAAAAGCTCAGGCAAATTCCGCGTCCACCCGCTCGCACCAGTGGTGGATGAGGAACAAGTGGCACTCTTGCGCGGCGGCGCCGCTGTCTCCGGGGACGACGATCTCCACCGTGGCGCGGCCCTTGGCCCGGCCGCCGCCGCGGCCGAGCAAGGCGATGGTGTCGAGCCCGAGCTTCTGAGCGGTCTCGAGTGCGAGCAGGATGTTCTGCGAATTGCCGCTGGAGGTGAGCACGACGAGCACGTCGCCCGGTTGGGCGTGACCTTCGATCTGACGGGAGAAGATCGCGTCGTAGCCGTAATCGTTGCCGATGCAGGTGAGGAGCGTGCCGTCGGCAGTGAGCGCGACGGCCGGCAGCGAGCGGCGGTTCTGGAAAAAGCGGCCGACGAGTTCCGTCGTCAGGTGCTGGGCCTCGGCGGCGCTGCCGCCGTTGCCACAGGCGATGAGCTTCCGGCCGGCCTTCAGGGTGCGGAGGATGAGGTCGCCGGCGCGATCGATTTGCGCCCGCTGGGCGGTGAGACCTTGGAGGGCTTGGATCGTGGCCTGCTGAGAGGCTTCGAAGGACATGCGCCCGAGGGAAACAGAGGCCCGGCTTGCCAGCAAGCCCGCGGAGATTCACGAGTAGCGGCGTCCGATGCGCTTCGTCCACGTCACGCTTCAGCAATTTCGCAACCTCCCGCTCGTGCGCGTGGAGTTCCGCGGTCGGCGCACGTTCCTGGGGGGGGCGAACGGGCAGGGGAAGAGCAATTTCCTCGAGGCGCTCGGCTACGTGACGGCGTTGCGTTCGTTCCGTGGCGCGGAGCCTCGCGCGTTGGTGGGGCTCGGTCAGCCGCAGGCGGGGCTCGGCTTCGTGGTGGAGCATGAGGAATTCGGCGAGAGCCGCGTCACGATCACGCTCGGCGCCGACGGGCGCACCGTCGAATGGGAGCGCGGAAAGGTCGCACGGCTGGCGGATTTCATCGGCAAGTTCCCGACCGTGGTCTTTTCCTCGCAGGACAACCAGCTGCTGCGCGGTTCGCCGTCGCTGCGGCGGCGCTGGCTCGATCTCACGCTGGCGGCGATGGACGGCGCCTACCTCGCGGCCTTGCAGGGCTACACGCGCGCGGTGGCGGAGCGCAACATGCTGCTGAAACAGGGGGCGCGCGACGCCGGCTCGCTGGACGCCTTCGAACGCGAGGCGGCGGAGCACGCGGTGCGGCTGGTCGCGGCGCGGCAGGCGGGCGTGGCGGAGTTGAGCGGGTTGTTCCGCACCGCGCATGCGCGGCTCGTCCCGGAAGGCGAGCAGGCGGCGCTCGTCTATGCGCCGGACACGGCGGCGGCGACGGCGGAGGAGTTCGGCGGTCAACTCGTGCGCAGCCGGCCGCGTGACACGTTGTTGAAATCCACCGAGCGTGGACCGCATCGGGACGACCTTGAGTTTCTGTTGAACGGCCGGCCGGCCCGGCATTTCGCATCGGAGGGGCAGCAGCGTTGCCTCGTGCTCGCGCTGCGTCTGGCGCAGGCGGCGTATTTCAAGGCGCGAAGCAGCATCGAGCCGGTGCTGTTGTGCGATGACGTCCTGGGTGAACTGGACCCGGGGCGGCGCCGTCGGTTCTGGGCGGCGGTGGAAGGCGAGCCGCAGGTGATCGCCACGGGCACCAGCCTGCCGGAAGGGGATCGCAGCGGCTGGCAGGTCTTCACCGTGGCGGGCGGTGAGATCCGGGAGGAGCCGGGGACGTGAGCTTCGATGCGTGGCAATGGACGCTGCTGGCAATCGGGGCGGCGATCGCGGGATTTTCCAAGACGGGGATACCAGGGACGTCGATCCTGTTCGTGGCGCTGTTCGCGAACGTGCTGCCGGCGAAGGAGGCGACGGGCGTGGTGCTGCCGCTGTTGATCTTCGCGGACCTTTTTTCGGCGGTGGTCTATCGCAAGCATCTCGCGTGGCGGCGCGTGGGCGGCCTGTTGCCGTGGGCCGTGGGCGGCGTCGTGCTGGGTTGGGCGGCGTTGCGCTGGATCGACAATGCCGCCGCGGCACGCGTGATCGGCGCGATCATCGCGGCGATGCTCGGGCTGCATCTGTGGCGGCAGCGCACGCAGTCGGCGGAGGAATTGCAGCGTGTGCCGGCCTCGCTCGGCCCGGTCGCGGGCGTATTGGCGGGCTTCACGACGACGGTGGCGAACGCGGCCGGGCCGGTGATGGTGCTCTACCTGCTGGCGATGCGGTTGCCCAAGCTGGAATTCCTCGGCACGAGCGCGGCATTTTTCCTCGCGATCAACTGGATCAAGGTTCCGTTCATGGTGCAGCTGGGCTTGATCAATCCGGCGAGCCTCGCGCTGAACCTCTGGCTCCTGCCGGCGGTGGCGGCGGGCGCGCTGATCGGGCGCCGGGTGGTGCAGACGGTCAACCAACGGGCCTTCGAGACCGTGGCGCTGAGTCTCACGGCGGTGGCGGCGCTGAAGCTGCTGTTTTTCTGAGTTGGAGAATCACGCGCGCTGCCCGTAACTAGCTGCCATGGCCCGCACCTCCGTCCGTCAACTCTGGAAAGCGAAGCTCGAAGGCACGCTCGCGCCCAAGGAGTGGCCGACACTGACGACGCTGCAGCGACCGCCGTTCCACGGTCGGGTGCTCGGGATCGATCCTTCGTTACGGGGCACGGGTCTGGCGCTGGTGGAATTCACGCCCGGGCGCAGCCCGTTGCTTTTGCGCTGCCAGACGGTCAAGGTGCCAGCGCGGCAGACGATGCCGCAGTGCCTGGCGGCGATTCACCGCGCGGTGGAGGCGTTCTTGGCGGATTTCGACCCGCAGCACGTGGCGCTGGAGCAGACGATCTACGTGCAGAATTTTCAGACGGCGCAGATCCTTGGTGCAGCGCGCGGGGCGGCGATCGCGGTGGCGGCGTTGCGGGACAAAGAGATTTTCGAATACCCGCCACTGCGGGTGAAACAGGCCGTGGTGGGGCGGGGCCACGCGAGCAAGCAGCAGATGGCGCGGGCGGTGATGGCGTTCCTCGGGCACGCGCGCGAGCTCGCCTTCGACGAGGCGGATGCTGCGGGCGTGGCGCTGTGCCATGCGTTTACGTGGCGCGACGGAGCGCATTAATCGGCGACCGGGCGTTTGCTTATAACCGGGGCGTAGCCGCACGGACGGCTTGTGCGGCCGGCGAGGGAGGCGCGCAATCGACGCTTCACCCGCCACGCATGAGTGCACCTTTCTTTCGTTTTCGTCCCAAGCTGTTCGAAACGCTGAAGGGCTACGGGCGCGCGGCTTTCCGGGCGGACTTCATGGCGGGCGTGAACGTCATGATCATGGCGTTCCCACTTTCCATCGCCTTCGCCATCGCCTCGGGCGCGAAACCGGAGCAGGGGCTGTTCACCGCCATCATCGGCGGCGCCCTCGTCGCGGCGCTGGGCGGATCGCGCGTGCAGATCGGCGGTCCGACGGGCGCCTTCGTCATCATCACCTACGGCGTCGCGCACCAATACGGGCCCGACGGCCTGCTGCTGTGCACGATGATGGCGGGTGTGCTGCTCGGCATCATGGGCCTGGCGCGGCTGGGCTCCGTGATCCGCTACATCCCTTACCCGGTGTCGCGCGCGTTCACGAAAGGCATTGCGATCCTCATCCTCAGTTCGCAACTGAAGAATTTTCTCGGCCTGCAGGTGGACAAGCTGCCGGTGGAGTTCGTGGAAAAGCTCAAGCTCCTCGCGCTGCACCTCGATGCGATCCACTGGCCGACCGTCGCGGTCGCCGTGGCGTCGTTGCTGGTCATCGGTCTGTGGCCGGCGCGGTGGGGGCGCATCGTGCCGGGCTCGATGGTGGGGTTGGTCGGCGCGACGCTCGTGGTGGGCATCGGCGGGTTGGAGCAAAGTTGGGGCATCGCGACGATCGGCACGGAGTTCGGCGGCATCGGCTCGGCGCTGCCGGCGTTCCATCTGCCGACGGCGGACCTCGCGACTTTGCGCGCGCTGGCGCAACCGGCGTTCACCATCGCGCTGCTCGTTTCGATGCAGGCGCTGCTCTGCGCCGTGGTGACGGACGGCATGCTGGACGACCGCCACGACTCGAACCAAGAACTCGTCGGGCAGGGCGTCGCGAACTTTGTCGGCCCGCTCTTCGGCTGCATCCCCGTGACGGGCGCGGTGGCGCGTTCGATCGCCAACGTCCGTGCCGGCGGCCGCACGCCCGTGGCCGGGTTGGTGCATTCGGGCCTGCTGGCGGTGGTGCTGCTCGCGGCGGCGCCGCTGGCGGGGCACATCCCGCTCGCCACGCTCAGCGCCGTGCTGGTCGTCGCCGCCTTCCGCATGGTGTCGTGGAATCAGTTCTTCCGGCTCCGCCGCTGGCCGCCGAGCGATGCGCTGATCTTCATCACGACGTTTCTGCTTACGGTGCTGACGGACCTGACCGTGGCGGTGGAGGTGGGCGTCGTGCTCGCCGCTCTGCTGATGGTGAAACGCATCTCGGAGACATCGCAGATCACCGCGGTGGACGAGAGCTCCGAGACCGAGGGCTCGCACCACTCGCTCATTGGCAAGCAGGTGCCCGAGGGCGTGTTGATCTTCCGTGTGTTCGGCGCGTTCTTCTTCGGCGTGGTCGACAAGCTCGACGACGAGCTGAAGCGCGCGAAACAGGAGCCGGACGTGCTGATCCTGCGCATCCGGAAGGTGCTCGCGATGGACGCCACCGGCCTGCAGGCGCTGGAGGATCTGCACGCCAAGCTGCGCGCCAAGGGCAAGCATCTCATCCTGAGCGCGCCGCACACGCAGCCGCTCTACGTGATGGAGAACGCCGGTTTCCTCGACCGCATCGGCCGCGAAAATGTGTGCCCGCACATCGACGCCGCGCTCGCTCGTTCGCGTGTGCTGCTCGGCCTGCCGCCCGTGCCGGCGCCGTCGGACCGGACGCGCTGAGCCGGCGGGGCCGGCCGCGCGCGGCAGTGCGGCGGATTTACACCGGGCCGGGCTTTGCGGCGAGCACCTCGCGGGCGCGGACCAAGGCATCGTCGAAGTGCGCGCGAATGTTGCGGCGTCCGAGCCGCTCGGCGAAGCCGGCCTTCATCATCATGTCGAGCGGCTGACGGTGCGGGCCGGAGAGGATGACGGTGCCGCCGGCCTTCTGCATGCGCTCGACGATGCTTTCGAGGGCGTTCAACGCGGTGGCGTCCATCGCGGGCACGAGCTGCATGCGCAGGATGAGGATCTTGGGCAGGCCGCCGACCCGCTGGAGCGCGTCCTCCATCTTCTCCGCCGCGCCGAAGAAGAACGGGCCGAAGATGCGGAACACCACGACGCCCTCGGGGATGTCCTTGCCGTGGGCGATCTGCTCGGGGGTTTCCAACTCGTCGCGCGCGGTGATGGGGGAGATTTCGGTGGTCTCGGCCATGCGCTTGATGAAGAGCATGGCGGCGAGGATGAGCCCGACCTCGACGGCCACGACGAGGTCGAAGATCACGGTGAGGCTGCAGGTCGTGAGCAGCACGAGCGCGTCGCTGACGGGCATTTTGCGCAGGCGAGCCAGCTCGTGCCACTCGCCCATGCGGAACGCGACCACCACGAGCACGGCGGCGATGCCGCCGAGCGGCACATAGCGCACGACCGGCGCAAGGAAGAGCACGATCAGCAACAGGGTGAGCGCATGGACGATGCCGGAGATCGGCGTGCGGCCGCCGGCCTTGACGTTGGCCGAGGTGCGGGCGATGGCGCCGGTGACGGGCAGGCCGCCGAAGAAGGGGCACACGAGGTTGGCCATGCCCTGCGCGATCAGTTCGGTGTTGGAGTCGTGCCGGTCGTTGGCGAGGCCGTCGGCGACCACGGCCGAGAGGAGCGACTCGATGGCGCCGAGCATCGCGATGGTGGTGGCGGGCGCCAGCAAATCGCGGATGCGTTGCAGCGAGACCTCGGGCCAGACGAACGACGGCAGGCCGTGCGGGATCGCCTCGGGGCCGAAGCGCGAGCCGATGGTTTCCACGGCGGCGGAGGATTCCAAGCCCAGCCACGCGACCAGCACGCCGGAGGCGGTGAGCGTGACGATCGCGCCCGGAATGCGCCCGGCCCGCAGGCGGTCGCGGTAGCGGGGCCAGAGGTGGATGAAGAGCGCGGAGCCCAGCGCGATCGCGAGCGTGATCAGGTTCGTGCCGTTCAGGTGAGTGAGCAACCAGGGCACGCGCTCGACGAATTCCCGGGGCGGCGCCTCCGTCGCGCGCACGCCGAGGAAATCCGCCGCCTGGCTGGCCACGAGGGTGATGGCGATGCCGGTGGTGAAGCCGCTGGTGACCGGGTAGGGAATGAATTTGATCAGGTTGCCCAGCCCCGCGAGGCCCATGAGCACGAGGATCGCGCCGGCCATCAGCGTGGCCAAAATCAGGCCGTCATAGCCGTGCTTCTCGATGACGAGCAGAATCACGGCGACGAACGCGGCCGTGGGCCCCGAGACCTGCACGCGGCTGCCGCTCAGGGCGGCAGCGATGAGACCGCCGATGATCGCGGTGAAGATGCCGAGGGCCGGCGCCGGCAGCGGGGTGTCCGCGCCGAACGGGACGCTCGCCACCCCGAGGGCAAGGGCGAGGGGCAGCGCGATCAGGCCGACCGTGATGCCGGAGAGGATGTCGGCGACGGCGAGTTTGCGGGAGTAGCCCTCGCGCAACACGGTCAGCAACCGCGGGCGAAAGCGCGCGGCCGCATTGGTCCAAACCTCCGAGTAAGGCAGTTGAGACATGGCGGCGAGTCGACGGGACACGACGCTAGGGCGGCGCGGACGGACGTTCAACCTTCGCGTGCGGGCATCGTTTGGCGAGGTGCACGCGCGGTTTGTGCAGTCCCGGCGGTGAGAGGGCGCTGCGGCGGGTGGCGCGCGCTCAGCTGCCGAGGACCTTCTTGATGATGCGGCCGAGGTCGCCGACGCGGTAGGGCTTGGTGAGGTAACCGCAGAAACCCTGATCGAGGAACTGGCGCGCCATCTCGTCGTTGTCGTAGCCGCTGGCGACGATGGCGCGGACCTCGGCGTGCAGGTCGCGCAGGTGGCGGAAGCAAAGCTCGCCGCCCATGCCGCCGATGACGGTGAGGTCCATGATCACGAGATCGTAGGGGCGGCCGATGTTGAGGTAGCGCTTGTAGAACTGGATCGCCTCCTCGCCGTTCTTCGCGAGGTCGAACTTGTAGCCGAGGCTGTCGAGCATCTGGCCGGTGAGGCGGCAGATCTCGGGATCGTCGTCCATGAAGAGGATGCGGCCGGTGCGTTGCGCGAAGTTGAAGGACGGCGCGCGGCGCGCCTCGATCTCGGCTTCCTGTTCGGCGCGGGGGAGGAAGACGGTGAAGGTGGTGCCGACGCCGAGCTCGGAATCGAGGCCGATCTGGCCGCCGTGGCGCTTGACGATCGAGAGCACGGTGGCGAGGCCGAGTCCCGTGCCGGTCTTCTTGGTGGTGAAGAACGGATCGAAGATCTTCTCGAGGTGCTCGGGTTTGATGCCGCTGCCGTTGTCCCGCACCTCGACGGCGACGTAGGGGCCGGCGGGGAGCGGCGCGATCTGGTTCTCGGCGAGGGCCACGGCGCCGGCGGTGATCCAGATGTTACCCGCGCCGGCGGGCATGGCCTGAATGGCGTTGATGATGAGATTCTGGAAAACCTGCAGCATCTGCGCGCGGTCGACGAGGATCGCGGGCAGATCCGCGGGCGCCTGCAACTCGACCTTCACGGTGGAGCCGGACGAGGCGAGGCGCACGGCGTCGGCGAGCAGCTCGGCGGTCTTCACGGTCTGGCGCGTGCCGCTGCCGCCCTTGGCGAAGGTGAGGAGTTGCTTGCTCAGACCCTTGGCGGCGAGGCAGGCGCGCTCGCTGTTCTCGAGGCCGGAGTTGTCGCGGTTGTCCTTCGCCAGCGAGACGCCGCCGAGGATGGTCGTGAGGAGGTTGTTGAAATCGTGGGCGATGCCGCCGGCGAGGTGGCCGAGGGCTTCGAAGCGGTTGGCGCGGACCAGTTCCTCGGGCGTGAGCGTCATCTCGTCCGGGTTGCGGAAGACGAGCACGGCGCCGGCGGGCTGGCCGCTGGCATCGGGCGCTACGCGGCAGCTGAAGGCGATGGGCACGGGCGCGGCGTCGGGGCGCTCGAGGGAGAACTCGTTGTTCAGGGACGTCGGCTCGCCGCTGGTCAGGGCGCGCTCGAGCGGGCTCTCGCCGGGGGCGCCGCTCAAGCGATGCACGAGGCGCAGGACGTCGGCGGCGGGCTGGCCGACCAGCTGATCCGCGGGGCGGCCGAGGAGGCGGGCGGCGACGGGATTGAGGAAGACGATGCGGTCGCGCGCGTCGACGACCAACACGCCTTCGTGCAACTCGGACACGAGGGCGGAGAACAGCTCCGCGCCCAAGCCGCCCGCGCCACCGGCGGCGTTTTCCGGCAATGGCGCGATGAAGCCGAGCACGCGTTGGAGCTCGCGCTTGCGCGAGAGCAGGCGCACGACGCCGGCATAGCCCCACACGTCCATGCCTGCGTGATGTCGCAGGCGCAGCGGGGCGAAATAGACGCTCTGGCCGGGTTGCACGGTGGAGAAGAAGGCCGCGAGCCCGCCGGGGGATTCCTCGGCGGGCAGCACGCGGAGGAACGAGGCCGGCTCGTCGGGCAGCTCGGCGTCGGCGTAGCCGAGGATGGCCTTGAAGGCGGGCGACAGCCACGCTTGGTCGCGGGCGAAATCGATCTCGAAAAGGGCGAGGCGGTGGCGCGCGCTCAAGGCGTGGAGACGTTCCTCGGCGCGGAGCGAGGCCTCCTCGCTTTCCTTGCGGTCGGTGATGTCGAGCTGGGCGCCGACGACGCGTTGCAGGGCGCCGTTGGGGCCGAAGAGCTGCACGCCCACGCTTTGCACCCACACGAAGTGGCCGCGCGCGTGCTGCATGCGATACTCGACCGAGAAGGGGCGTGCGCCGGTCGACGGGGCGCGCCCGGCGAGCCGGTCGGGCGCAGCGGCGGAGTCGTCGGGATGGATGAGCGAGACCCAGGATTCGTAGGCGTTGGCGAGGCTGCTGTCGGTGTAGCCGAGCATGCGCTTCCACGCAGGCGAGAGATAGGTCTCCTGCCGGACGAAGTTGAGGTCGAAGAAACCGAGCGCGCCGCGCTCGTTGAGGATCTTCAGCAACTCGTCGCCGGAGGATGCGGTGGCGCCCGCCTCCGCCACGGGCGGCGTCGAGCCACCGAAGGGCAGGGCGGCCGGGCGCGTGAGGGTGGCGATGTAGCGCGGCGGCTCCGTGGCGGTGCGTTCGAGCCGGAGGATCGCGTCGCAGGCCGCGCCGGATTTCGGCTGCAGCTGGAGCGGCAGCGGGCGCTCGAGCGCGGCGGCCTGGATGACCTCCCATTGGGCGCGCAGCCAATCGGGCTCGCTGGAGACGACTTCGCAGGCGAAGAGATTGGGCAGGGGCTCGCCGACGAGGTTGGCGGGAAGCGTCCGCCAGAGCGCGGCGGCGGCCTCACTGGCCAGCTCGACCCGTCCGTCCGCCGCGAGGATAAGCACCGCGGCGCCGAAGGAGGCGGTCGCGGGAGTGGCGGGATTGGACTGGGTGGGAGCGTTCAGCGGGCGGAATCCTCACTAGCGGTCCTGAGGGACATTCCGAGAACAGATCGGGCAATGGCGGGACCGGCGCGGGATTTCAAAGCCGATTTACGCCGGGCTCAGGCAGCGGGCGCGACGCCCGCCTGCCAGCGGCGGACGCGGCGGGTGAGGAAATCGATCCAGACCGGCTGGTCGTTGAGGCAGGGGATGTGGGTGAACTCCTTGCCGCCGGCCTCCTTGAACTCCTCGGCGCCTTCCGCGCGGATCTCCTCGAGGGTCTCGAGGCAATCGGTGACGAAGGCGGGCGTGATGCAGAGCAGGCGCGTCTTGCCTTCCTTGGCGAGGCGCTCGAATTCCGCGTCCGTGTAGGGCGAGAGCCACGGCTCGCCGACGAGGCGGGATTGGAACGAGATCGACCATTTCTTCGGATCGAGCCCTGCCTTCTGCGCGAAGAGCTGCGAGGTGCGCGTGACCTGCGCCTTGTAGCAGGTGTGGTGGATGGGCGAGCAGGAGTTGCAGCAGTCGGCCACGATCTGGCAATGGGCCTTCGAGGGATCGCCCTTGGTGAGGTGGCGCACGGGGATGCCGTGGTAGCTGAAGAGAAAGTGGTCGTAGGCCTGGCCGAGGTAGGGGCGCGCGCTCTCGACGAGGGCGTCGATGTAGTCTTCGTCGGCGAAGTAAGGCTGGACGAGGTCGAGTTGCAGGTGCGGGGCGATCTTGGCGGCCTCGCGCTGGACCTTCACGACGACGGTCTCCCAGCTCGACATGGCGTAGTGCGGATACTGCGGGAACATCAGCACGCGCGTGATGCCCTTGGCGACGAGTTCGCGGAGGACGTCCGGGATGGACGGGTTGCCGTAATTCATCGCGAGGGCGACAGGGACGTCGACCTGCTGCTGGAGGGCGGCCTGGGCCTTGCGGCTGGTGAGGATCAGCGGGGAGCCCTCGGGCGTCCAGATGCTCTCGTAGGCGTGGGCGGACTTCTTCACCCGGAAGCGGATGATGATCTGGTTGACGAGCAGTTTGCGGAGGAAGGAATTGGCGGGCTTGTCGATCACGCGCTCATCGCCCAGGAACTCGCGCAGGTAGCGCGTCACGTCGGGCACGGAAGTGGAGTCGGGGGAGCCGAGATTGAGCAGGAGGACGGCGGACTTGGACATGGTGGGTGTGTGTCGTCCAGAGGTGGCGCAACGCCCGGCAAAGTCAACTGGCGGCCCGCCGGGGCCGAGCAAGTGCGGAGAGCCCGACAAAAAAGGAGAACCGCCGCGCGCCGGCGGAGGTGGCGGCGGAGGCTTGCCACGGATGCCGGGTGCGCTTTCGCTCGGCGTCCGTGAGTTCGTCGCCTCCGTTCGCCCCGCCGGAACACACCGCCATTGCGCAATCCGCCCGCTGGAAGGGCCTGTTCGTCGGAGCCCTGGTGCTCGCGGCGACGATCATCGTCTCGGCGGTGCTCCACTTCCGCGCCATGCACGCGCTGCAAAGCGAGGTGCAGGACAAGCTGATGCGCACCGCGATGTCCGTCGCCGCGCGCATCGATGGCGATCTGCACCAGACCTTCCGCGACCGGGCGCAGGAGGATTCGCCGGAATACCGCCGTGCGCTCGAGCCGTTGCTCCACGCCTTGCACTGGCGTCTCGACGGCCAGCCGAAGCGCACCGACTACCGCTATATCTACACCTGCGTCCTCCGCGACGGCCAGGTCAACTTCATTCTCGATCCCACGCCGGCCGGCAAACTGGGGCCGAACGGCATCGAGGAAAAGTCGCACATCATGCAGCCGTATCCGGACGCCAGCGAGAAGCTCCTGCACACGCTGCGCACGGGCGAGCCGCAGGCGGATCGCGAGCCCTACCGCGACGAGTGGGGGACTTTCGTGAGCGGCTATGCGCCGTTCTACAACTCGGCGGGCGAACTCGTGGGCGCCGTGGGCGTGGATTGGTATGCGGAAACTTACGCCGAGCGCCTGGCGGGCATCCGCCGCGCCTGGTATCTGCAGATGTTCCTGTGCCTGCTCAGCGGCTTCGTCTCGGGTCTCGGCACGGGTGTCGCGTTGGTGCGGCGCGAGCGCGCGGAGGCGGCGCGTCGTCACGCGTTGGAGGAGGAACGCCGCAACCGCGAGCGCTGGCGCATCATGGTGGAGACGCTGCCGCAACCCGCCGTGCACGTGCAGGAGGATTCCTTCTGGATCAACGAGCCGCTCGTCCGCGAGCTCGGGTATCCGCGCGAGGAACTCGCCTCACTCGACCGCTGGTTCGAACTCACCGGCTTGCCGACGGCCGCCGAGGCGCGCGCGGCCTACGCGGCAGATCGCGCCGCGGGTTTCGCGCGGCTGCGCGAGCTCCAGCTCAAGCACCGCGACGGCCGCCCGCGCTGGTGGCAATTCACCGCGCACCGCTACGGGGCCGGCGAGGTGTGGCTGTTGCGCGACGTCACCGAATCCAAGGAATACCAGGCGCACCTCCTGCAGGCGAAGGAGGCCGCCGAGGCCGCCGTGCAGGCCAAGAGCGCCTTCCTCGCGACCGTCAGCCACGAGATCCGCACGCCCATGACCGGCGTCATCGGCATGACCGACTTGTTGCTCGAGACCCCGCTCGATGTCCGCCAGCGCGAAATGGCCGACACCATCCGCGTGTCCGGCGAAACGCTGCTGGTCGTCATCAACGACATCCTCGACTTCTCCAAGATCGAGTCCGGCGGCATGGAGCTCGAGAATGTCGCGTTCTCGTTGCGCGCGTGTCTCGAGGACACGCTCGACCTCTTCGCGAAGCGCACCGGCGAGAAAAACATCCAACTGCTGCAGATCATGGCGCCGGAGTGTCCGGAGACCATCTACGGCGACCCGACGCGCCTGCGGCAGATCCTCTGCAACCTCGTGGGCAACGCCGTGAAGTTCACCGAGGCCGGCGAGGTCGTGGTCGAAGTGAAGGTGCGCGGCGGTGCCGAGCCGATGCCCGGCAAGCCCTGCGTGCTGGAATTCGCCGTGCGCGACACCGGGCTCGGCATCCCGGCCGACCGGCTGGACCGGTTGTTCAAGAGTTTCAGCCAGGTCGATTCCTCGATCGCCCGCCGCTACGGCGGCACGGGCCTCGGGCTCGCGATCACGAAGCGCCTCGTCGAATTGATGGGCGGCACCATCACCGTCGCGAGCGAACCGGGACGCGGCTCCATCTTCAGTTTCCATCTGCCGACGCGCACCCCGACGGGCGAGACGCGGCCGGCCTTCCTGCAGCGGCGCGTCTCCGTGTCCGGCACGCCGATGCTCGTGGCGACGGGTCATGAGCCCTCCGCGCTGGTGCTGGCCTCGTATCTGCAGACGTGGGGTGCCACCACGATGATCGCCCGCGACGGCGCGGAGGCCCTCGGTCTGGTCGATGTGAGCCCGCGCCCGCAGGTCGTCGTGGCCGATCTCCAGTTGCCCGGGCTCGATGGCTTCGCCTTCGCCCGGCGCATCCACGAGCGCTTCGGTCCGGATGCGCCGCGCATCGTGTTGTTGTCGGCGTTGGCCCGCTCCGAGGTGCGCGCCGAGGCTGCCGCGGTGGGCGTCAGCGATGTCCTGCAAAAACCCGTGCGCGCCGCGACGCTGTTGCACGCGGTCGAACAGGCCCTCGCCAGCACGTCGCGTCCGCTCGCCGCGGCCGCGCCGGTCGTCCCGACGGCGGCCGCGCCGGTCAGCACCCGCCGTCCCCTGCGCATCATGGTGGCGGAGGACAACCCCGTGAACCAAGCGGTCAACCGCGGCTTGTTCGAACGGCTCGGCCACGCGATCGATCTCGTGGGCAACGGCTATGAGGCCGTGCAGCTCGCGCAGGCCAATCGCTACGATGTGATCTTCATGGACGTGCAGATGCCGATGATGAGCGGCTTCGAGGCCACGGCGCGCCTGCGCTCGCTGCCGGCCCCCTTCGTGCAGCCCCGCATCATCGCGCTCACGGCCAACTCGCTCGAAGGCGACCGCGAGACCTGCCTGCGCCACGGCATGGACGATTACCTCGCGAAACCCATCCGCCAGGCCGAGCTGCAGCGGGTGCTCGAGCGACTCACGCAGGAACTCACCTGAGCGGGTCCGCGGGACGGTGGGATTATCGGCTCGCGGACTTAAGGCGGCTATTATTCCATGCACGGAACAATAGTCGTCGCCTATGGAGTTCCACCAGCTGCGCTACTTCCTCGCCGTGGCCCGCGCCCGCAATTTCAGCCGGGCGGCCGAGCAGTGCCGCGTGGCGCAGCCCTCGCTCAGCCAGCAGATCCAGAAACTCGAGCACGAGCTGGGCGAGCGGCTCTTCGAGCGCACGACGCGCGAGGTGTCGCTCACGCCGGCGGGCGAGCTCTTCCGCGAGCATGCGGCGCGGGCCTTGGAAGAGGTCGAGCAGGCGCGCGAACGCGTGCGCGAGCTCAGCGGCCTCGTACGCGGGCGCGTCGTGCTCGGTGCGCTGCCGACGGTGGCGCCGTATTTCCTGCCCGCGCGGTTGCGGACCTTCACGCGCCAGCATCCGGGGATAGAAGTGGTGGTGCATGAGGACACTACCGCGCAGCTCGTCGAGGGCGTGCTGGCCAAGGAGGTCGACGTGGCGCTGTTGAGCCTGCCCGTGGAGCGCGCGGGGTTGGTGACGGAGGAGTTCTTCGACGAGCCGCTGCTCGTCGCACTGCCGAAGGCGCATCCCCTGGCGAAGAAAAGGAGCCTTACGCTGGACGATCTGGAGCAGGAGGCGTTCATCCTGATGAAGGAAGGTCACTGTCTGGCCGGGCAGGCGTTGCAGTTCTGCCGGCTCAACGGCTTCGCCCCTCGCGTGAGCTTCCGCAGCGCGCAGATCGAGACCGTGCTGTCGTTCGTCGCGAGCGGGTGGGGCATCTCCATCGTGCCCGCGATGTCGGCGACCCGCGCGCTGCCCGGGCTGGTCTGCCGGCCGTTGCCCGGCGTGACGCGCTCCATCGGCATCATCCATCGGGCCGGCCGGCCGCTCGGCGGGGCGGCCCGCGCGCTGGCGGAGCACCTGCGCGGCGCGCCGGCGAAGCCATGAGTTCCCGTTCTCGGGGCGACGCCGGGCGGTTCTGACTCGGCGCCGACGCCGCGATGACGGATTTAAGGGTTGTGCGCCCGGGCGCGGGCGCGAGTTTATAGGGTGATTTTCCAATGAATCCTGCCCGCAAACCCGTTCTCCTGGTCATCCGCGATGGCTGGGGCAAGAATCCCGATCCTTCCCAGGACAAGACCAACGCCGTGGCCCAGGCCAAGAAGGCCTGCGACGACGCGTTGCACGCGAAGTATCCCGTCGCCCTCGTCCGGGCGTCCGGCCTCGACGTCGGCCTGCCCGACGGCGTGATGGGCAACTCCGAAGTCGGCCACGAGAACATCGGCGCGGGCCGCATCGTGGACCAGGAACTCGTGCGCCTGAACAAGCTGTTTTCCGAAAAGCGCCTCGCGACCAATCCGGTCTGGCACGCCCTCGTCAAGCGCGTGAAGGGCACGGGCGCCAAGCTCCACCTCTTCGGCATCGTCTCCGATGCGGGCGTGCACGGCATGCTCGAACACCTCTACGGCATCCTCCGCCAAGCCAAGGAGGACGGCGTCACGCAGGTTTACCTGCACGCCTTCACCGACGGCCGCGACACGCCGCCGTCGAGCGGCCTTGGCTACATCAAGCAGGTCGAGGCGCAGATGAAGGCGATCGGCGTGGGCAAGATCGCGAGCGTTTGCGGACGTTTCTGGTCGATGGACCGCGACAACCGCTGGGAGCGCGTGCAGAAAGCCTACGACATGCTCACGGGCAAAGCTGCGGCCACCGCGAAGAGCGCCGAAGCCGCCGTGCAGGCCTATTACGACCAGCCGATGAGCCCGACGCAGGTCGGCGACGAGTTCGTGCCCGCCACGTGGATCCTCGGTGCCGATGGCCAGCCCGTCGCGACGATCGCCAACGGCGACGCCGTGCTCTTCTACAACTACCGTGGCGACCGCCCGCGCGAGATCACCAAGGCCTTCGTGCTCGATCAATTTGACGGGTTCGCCCGCGGTCCGAAGCTCGATCTCTACTACGCGACGATGACGGAATACGAGTCCGGCCTGCCGGTGCACGTCGTGTCGCCGAAGCCCGAGAAGTTGAAGAACATCCTCGGCCAAGTCGTCGCCGAGGCCGGCATCGCGCAGTTCCGTTGCGCCGAGACGGAGAAGAACCCGCACGTGACTTTCTTCTTCAACAACTATCGCAAGGACCCGTTCCCCGGCGAAGACCGCGCGTGCCCCGCGAGCCCGAAGGTCGCGACCTACGACCTGCAACCCGAGATGTCCTCGGTCGAGGTCACGGCCGCCGCCAAGGCCGCGATCCTCTCCGGCAAATACGGCCTCATCGTCGTCAACTACGCCAATCCCGACATGGTTGGGCACACCGGCTCGCTGCCGGCGACCGTCAAGGCCGTCGAGGCCACCGATGCGGGCGTCGGCGAGCTGCTCGCTGCGATCGAGCAGATGGGCGGCAAGGCCGTCGTCTGCGCCGATCACGGCAACGCCGAGCAGATGTGGGACCCGACCGTCAACGGCCCGCACACCGCGCACACGTTGAACCTTGTCGAAGTCTTCGCCGTCGGCGAAGGCCTCGTCGCGGGCAAGACCAAGATGCGCACGGGCGGCCGCCTGGCGGACATCGCGCCGACGGTCCTGCACCTGATGGGCCTGCCCAAGCCGGCGGAGATGACCGGCGAGAGCCTGATCGCCGGGTAGGCGCGGGCAGTTTGCCGTCGACGACGCCGGGGCGCGGCGCAG
>JAMPXH010000182.1 GCA_023701285.1 Candidatus Didemnitutus sp. | reverse complement strand
GTCTCCGCCGCACCCGCCGGTTTCAGTACGGCCCGGCGCCGCGATGGTTGTAGTTCGGCGCCGCCACCGGCTCACGCGCGCCCGGCCCCCCGACCTGGCACTGGGCGTGCCCCGTTCACCGGTACGGCACGCCGACCGCCAGGCCGCCCACGCGCGCCGAACACCAAAGGAAAGAAACCGTCTCTGTGTCCGCGGGCGCGGCCTAGTCACGAGCGGAGCCGCGCCCGCGGTTGCTGCCCGGGCGTCCGCGCTTCGCAAACCGGCATCGCTTCGTGGCCAGATGAGCGACGGACAACCGAACTCCAGCCCCGTCGCGGCCAGATCGGAGACGGAAGTAGCATTCCCTATGCCTCGACCGGCCATCCGATCAGGCGCCATCAGCCGCGTTGATCGCCGCGGAATGCACGGCTGGCGCATCTACATCAAACGCCGAGGGCGTGAGTTCACCTTCCTCGTCCACGATCACCAGCACGGCGGCGACCGCCGCCGCTCACGTCGTGCCGCCGAAGACCGCTACCTGGCCGAGCTCCGTAGCCTGCCGCCGCCAATGCGGACCTCGAGCAGCGACATCCGCTCCACCACCGGCGTCGTCGGCGTCTCCCTGGAACGACGCGTCGCACCCACAGGCGCCGTCACCGACTACTACCGCGCCGTCTACCCGAACGGCTCCGGCGGCTACACCAAACGCGGGTTCTCAGTGAAGCTCCTCGGCAAGCGCGTCGCCTTCCGTCTCGCCTGCGAGGCTCGCCGCCAGGGCCTCGCACAGCTCACCAGCCGGGTCCGCTCCGAGCTCGAAGCCGAGATCGCACGGCGGACCGCTCGCCGGAAACGAATCATTTAAGGGGACATCTCCCCACGGCACTCCCGCGCGCCCGACCACCCGGCGCGCGCCAATCAACAGATGAAAGGCACCGTCCCTGTGTCCGCGGGCGCGAGCGGGGCCGCGCCTGCGGCTGCTGCCCGAGCGCCCTCTACATCCCGAGCTGCTGGCGGGTCAGATTCATCAAGAGTTCCTTCGCCAGATCGAAAGGCACATCCAGGCCCTTCTCGGCGAGCTTGGACTTCATGCGACTCCAGACCCCTTCGTTCCTGGCGGCGCTGAGAAACTCGTGCCCCTTCCACGTAAGCCGCTGCGCTCGCCAGTCGAGGCCGCCCCTGCTGGTGATGTGCTGGGCGTCAACGTACCCGGCCTGGTGCAAGAGCATCACGTGATAGGCCACTTCTTCGGAGCTCCGGCCTTCGAACTCCAAGTCGACCCAGCCCACCACGGAGGAAGAGTCCTCGAGCTTCTTCAAGATGCCGCGGACCAGGTCCATGTCTCTCTTCATCGCCACCTCTCGCGGCAGACCCCCGCACAGCAGAAGCCCATCAGGTCCGCACCCGAGTGAGGGCACCGCCGACACCGCGGCTGCGCTCGCGAGCAGCACCCCTCGCGCCCGCGAGCGAATCATTGGCCGAGGGCCGCGCCGCGTTCGCTCAGTCGCGGTTCAGCATCGCTTTGAGCAACCGCGTCAGCCGAACACCGCTCGTTCCGTTCAGAGCGATCAGCTTGTCGGGCTCCGAGGCAATCCAGACGAAGGAGTTCCAAGAGACCGCCTGGAAGCTCTTCCGCATGGCGGCGTGGCCACGGTCGAGGAACGCGGTCACGAAGGCCACATCTGTGGGATTGAAGCCGGCGGCCTCCGTGAGCTTCATGAGCTCCGCCCGCCTCTCCTCGGTGACCGGCCCATCCGTCGCCACGACCTCGACGAACACCACCAGCACGCTGTTCGAGTCCTTCGGTCCGAGATCCACGAGGATGATGTCGGGCAGGTTGCGCGAGGGATCGATGTGGAGGCCGATCTTCTTGGCCAGAAGATCGTCTCTCTCCACGACCTTGTTCCCGCTCTCGCTGAGCCACAAGACGACAGGGTCATCGAGGAACGCAACCGCGAAATGCTCGATGACTCCCTTGGCGATCCTCGAGCTGTCTCCTGGCGCCAGACGTCGCGTGTGCTTGTCCGGAAACTCGACCAGCACGCCGCTCGCATCCTTGCCGGTACCGGATCGAAGCAGGTTCACGCGCGCGAGCGCGGACGGCGTCAGGTGGTTGGCTCGCCATTGCTCGATGGCCGTGTCGAGAGCTTCGCCGCCGAGGTTCGGATCGAAGAGGCCCGCGAAGTCCACGGCCAGCGCATACCGCGGCTTGGCTGACGTCGTCGGTAGGTCTTTTCGCTCGATGACCGCGCCGACAGGAATCAAACCGTGGCGCAGGGTCTCATCGCGGATCGGCTCGCGGGTGGTATCCGCATACCAGGCCTGCCCGCGCGAAACGGAGCCGGGTATCTCCGACTCCTTCACGTAGCCGACGCGTGCATCGTCACTCGTCAACATCGCCTGGTCGTTGCTCATGCGGTAGACGTGCTTGGGTGACGAATAGCGGACACCCTCCACGGCCCCCACGTAGATCATCGCGAAGACCGTGGCGCCGGCCATCTCCCGCGTGCAGTAGCCGCGGTTCGGGGCCCCTTCAGGGAAGATCTGCTCCAGTCGCTGCTTTACGAACTCACGAGTGACGTAAGGCGGAAGACTCATCAGGCTGTTCCATACGCCGCGGCAAAGATCGCCGTCGCGGAGCCTACATCGCCCGCGGCGGCGGCCCGCTGCATGACATCGGGATTCGGAAGAGGCATCGATTCCAGCTCGTACGCCGACACCGCCACGCTGCCGCTGATGCATCGAAAGACGCGGTCCGCAATGGCGCTGTTGAGAAAGGCCGCGACAGTGGCCGCCTCCACCGCAGGGCGGGGCACGATCGGCACCACCATGTTGAGGTGGTTCTCGATGACCACCGCTCCATGCTCGCGCACGAAGTCGAGCGGCAGTTCCGCAGCGATGATGCGGCGAGGCTGCTCCTTCGCCGTCGTCCGCTGCACGAGGATGCATCGGCCCGTGACGAGCAGCCACTCGTCCCCATCGCGAAGCGAGAAGTAAGGGAGATGGTTGCGGCGCGCCGACCGGAAGGCAAAGGTTCCGTCGGGACCGACCGATTCAGCCCAGATCAGCGGCACCGTCGACGCGTCGGGCTTCAGCCGGAGCCTCGTCTTGAACCGGTTCCACACCAGCGGACCGGTACTCACCTGATAGCCCCAGTGCCGCAGCCGCGTCGGCATCTCGCCGAGACACTCGACCAGAGCCACGGATTCCTTCGTCCGTGGCAGCAGCCAGGGCGCGCCGCTTCGCGCGGTGAGCCTGACAGCCGGCGTGCGCTCGACCCGAAGCTGCCCTTTGGCGTCGCACTGGACGAGATGGACCTTCGGTTTCGGCGCATCCGACGGTACCTTGCGGAAGACCGCGAGCATCGTCTCCTGCAGCACGTCGTCGAACACGCCGGTACGGTCCGAGATGAAATCGAAGGACAACGGGGTCGCTTCAGTCACCAGCAGCTCGCGCAGCCGCTTGAAGTACTCGCCGCCCAGGAAGCCCGTGGGAGTCACGTACCCGACGATCCCGTTGCTGCAGACACGCCGAAGCGCGAGATCGAGAAAGAGCCCGTACTGGTTGGCGTGTCCGAAGAGGCTCCGCTTGAAGGTCTCCCGCTGCTGCTTGGTCAGCGTACAGCGGCCATACGGCGGGTTCCCGACGACGAGGTCATGCTCGGGCCCATCGAGCCGGGTGAGGCTGTCACACACCTCCACGACGCTCCCCAACTCCTCCGCCGGAATCCGAAGGGTGGAGCTGACCAGTGCATCGAGGAAAACCTGCGACATCCACGCCGCGAAGGGATCGATCTCGTAGCCCTTGAGCCGGCCAGCGATGTTGCGCAGTGCCATCCGTGGATCGCACCCGACCAGCGCCTTCAGCATCCGCGAAGCCATGGGCGCAACGAAGGCACCCCCGCCGCACGCGAGATCGAGTGCTCGCACACGGCTCCAGTCGACGCCGGCCTCAGTGACGGAATCGAGGAGCTGCTCGACGACGGCGGGCGGCGTGTAGAACACGCCCCGGTCGGACCGCAGCTCGGGCGGCAGCATGATCGCGTAGCTGCTCCCGATCAGATAGCTCGCCTCTTCGATGCTCAGCCCGCGAGCCGCAGCTTCAAGCGCCTCGATGACCTCGAGCGCTTCACGTCGCAGCAACGACGGAGCGTGGGGCGCCGGCCGCAGGTTCATGAACGGCCGCGGCTGCAGATTCGTCCAGTAGCGGGCAATGACCGCCGCGCAGAAGCCCTGCGCGTATGACAGCCGCAACTTGAGGGGAGTCGCGTCCGCGAGCCGCCGCGCCGCAGCCTTCGCCTGCTCCCCCGCAGGAGAGACGCGAATCGAGTACGGCGACACCGGCTCCGCGACCAATGCAGGCTTTGCGAAACGGGCCAGCCTTCCTCCAGCCGTTCCTGTCCAGAGACGATTCCCAGTCCCGATCGCCATGCGGCGTAAACCTACCACGCACAACGCCTTAATCGGGTCCGTCGAAACTTAATGAACCTCCCGGCTCGGCCCGCGGGCTCTTCACTCTCCGAAGAGCCCGCAGGTCGAGACGGGCACCACTCGAGAGCGCCTCGCACGGCGACCGCTCGCCGGGACTGCGGCGACCGTGACAGCGGCGCACCGCTCCTTGCCGGCGCCGCTGGCGCGGGCGCTGCCCGCGGCGAGCGGACTCAGGCTGACCGCCGAGGCCTTGCCCGGCCGGGCCTCGGCGCTCCCTGTGGGCAGCCCAGGCGCGGCCAACGGGCGCCGGCGCGAGCACCGC
>JAMPXH010000181.1 GCA_023701285.1 Candidatus Didemnitutus sp. | reverse complement strand
CGCCTCGTCCGTGGCGCCCTTGAGCGCCTGGAAGAACTCGGGCGTGAACATGTCGCCCTGTTTCGCCATGAGCGCGATGACGACGCGGTTGGCCCCGCCGAACTGCTCCTGGTATTTCTTGAAGTTCTGGATGTATTCGTGGTCGCTCGGCAGCTGCTTGTTGAAGCTGGCATCGACGTGGGTCTTGGCCGCGAACCAGCCGAGGAAGACCGTCAGCAGCACGAAGATCGCGACGGTGGCGTTGCGATGGCGGAAAATCAGCTCTTCGACGCGGGCGAGCATGGTCAGGGAAGGGTCAGGCGCACGGCGCCGGCTTCGCCCACGGTGACGATCGCGCCGTCGGCGGCGACCGCGAGGTCGGCGACACTGGTGCCGAAATCAGCGGGCTGCCAGTGCTGGAACGTGCGGCCGGCATCGCGGGTGATGAAGAAATTGCCGCCTTGTCCGCCGAGCAGGGCCACACCGTCGCGGACGCGCAGCCCGGTCATGAGCAGGGGCTTCGCCTCGGTCTCGCGCTCCTGCCAGGTCTCCCCGCCGTCGGTGGAGACGAGGATGTGGCCGCGCAGGCCGTAGGCGATGAGGACGCCACCGCTCAGCGGGCAGATGCCGTAGAGCGAGCCTTCGTAGGGCAATTCGGACTTGGACCAGGTCCGGCCTTGATCGCGGGACAGCAGGACGAGGCCCGCTTCACCGGCGAGATACAGGGTGCCGTCGGGGCCGCGGGTGATGCGGTTGAGATGCATGTCCTCCTCTTGCACGCGTTGCTCGCGCCAAGTCTGGCCGCCGTCCTGGGTGACCATGAACTTGCCGTAGGCGCCGACGGCGAAGCCGTGGCGCGCGTCGAGGAAGAGCACGTCGAGATAAACGGTGTCGAGGTCGCTGCCGTTGTCCTGGCGCTGCCAGGTGCGCCCGCCATCGGCGGTGGCGAGGATCACGCCGTCGTGGCCGACGGCCCAGCCATGGCGCTCGTTGACGAAGGCGACGCCGGTCAGCATCGCCCGCGTGGGCGTGATGCTCTGTTGCCAGGTGCGGCCCTGGTCGGCGGACAACAGCACATGCCCGCGGTTGCCGACTGCGACGAGGACGTCGCCGGCGTGCGCGATGTCGAGCAGCAGCGACTTGGACGCGAGCGGGGCCGGCTCGGAGGTTTCGAAAGGGGCGGCGACGAGGGTCGACGCCAGGAGCAGGAGGGCGGAGAACAGCCGCAACATCAGGCGACTAGACGAGCCAAGATTTCGTCGGGGAGCAAGACCGGGTGTTTGCATTTGGCAGTAGAAAAACAAAAGGCCGGTCGCGTGGACCGGCCTTCGGGAGTGGAGGAGCTGGCTCAGCGCACGCCTTCCTGACGGAGGCGCGCGGGGGTGAAGTCCTGCGGGCCGCGCTTCAGGGTGAAGTCGTAGGTCTTGCTCTCGTTGTCGAGGCCCATGACGAGGTAGCGGCCGGCGACGAGGTCGATGTGGACCTCGAGGGTGCTCCAGAAGGTGAGCGCATCGTAGTAATTGATGCAGTGCGCCTCGGAGACGCGCCAGAGCTGGCCGCGGCCGTCGTATTGGTCGACGGCGAGGACCTGCCAGCTGTCCTCGTCGATGTAGAGCGTGCGGCGCGAGTAGACGTGGTTGGTGCCGGGCTTGAGCGTGGCATCGACCACCCAGACGCGGTGCAGTTCGTAGCGGGTGAGGTCCTGATTGATGTGCAGGGGCTTCAGGATGTCTTTGTATTTCACCGAATCGCTGTGGAGCTTGTAGGAGTTATAAGGGACATACATTTCCTTTTTGCCGACGAGCTTCCACTCGTAGCGATCGGGCGCGCCGTTGAACATGTCGAGCTGGTCGGAGGTGCGCATGCCGTCGGAGGCGGTGCCGGGATTGTCGTATTCGATGGAGGGCGCGAGGCGGACGCGGCGCTGGCCGGCGTTGTAGAGCCAGGCGCGGCGTTTCTCCTTCACCTGGTCCATGGTCTCATGGACCAGGAGGATCGATCCGGCCAGGCGGGCCGGGGCGAGCACGGCCTGCTTGAAGTAGACGAGGACGTTGTCGAGACCGGCCTCGGTGGCGTCGGCGCGGGCGTAGTTGAAGAGGTATTCCTCCTCGAAATCCACCAGCGTGTAGCTGCCGTTGCGCTGCGGAGCGGCCTGGCTGAACGTGCGCTTGGCGGCCTCGCCGCGGTAACGCGTGAGAAAGTTCCAGACGACTTCGAGGCCATTTTGCGGGATCGGGAAGGGCACGCCGTTGATGGTGCCGGCGATACCGTTGCCGCCCTCGGTCATCGTGGCGGTGGTGGCGTGTTTCTTGGTGGCGTCGTAGATGCGCTGCGGATTGGAGGCCGAGCGGTGCGTCGGGTAGACGGGCATCGAGTAGGTCGGGTAGGCCTTGAGCAGGGCGAGGTGCCCGGCGCTGAGCTTGTCGGCATACTGGTCGGCGTTGGCGCCGGTGATGGTGAAGAGCACGCTGTCGGCCGCATACGGGTCGGGGTGGTGCTTGCCGGGCGTGTAACCGGCGGGCGGCTGGGTGATGCCGCCGTCCCAAGCGGGGATGGTGCCGTCGGCGTTGCCGGCCTTCTCGCCGCCGAGGGGCGTGAGATCGCGACCGAGGCGGTCGGCGTCGGCGGGGGAGAGGGCCGCGGAGGTGCCGAGCGCCAGCGCCAGCGCGGCGGAGCCAGTGAGGAAATGACGAATGCCTGATTTCATGGAGGGGGCGGGTAGAGGTTTAGAAGGAATACTTCACCGTCGCGGAAACGTAGTCGCGATCTGCGAGGAGGTTGTAGCGGCCGGAGCCGGTGAAGTTCCCGTAGCGGAGCTCGACCGCCCAGGTGTTTTGGTAGGTGAAGTCGGCGCCGAGGGTGAAGGTCTTGCGGCCGCCGACGAAGTTGCCCATCGGGAGCGGCGTGTTGCCGTCGACGTCGTGCGCGAAGATGACGGTCGGGGACATGTTCACGCCCCAGAAGAGGTTGTTGTAGTCGAGGCGGCCGACGAGCTGGTAACCCCACGAGAAGGTGTCCGCGAAGGCTTCAGCGGGCTCGGAGAGCGGAGGGATGTTTGCCGTGTTGTTGCCCGAGGAATTCATCGCGGACAGACTGCCCAGAACAAAGGTGCCGGGGCCGTCGTAACGGAGGATGCTTTGGGCGGGGAGATCGGCGCTCACGAAGCCGGCCTCGGCGAGGAGCGTGGTCTGGTCGGCGCCGAGGATGCCGCGCGAGACACGGGTGGCGGTCATCTGACCGGTCCAGACCTTGTGGCGACGGTAACCGGGGATGTAGGTGTTGAGACCGAAGGTGCCGATCTGGTTGTTCGGCACCCCGAAGCGCGAGTTGAGCGCGGAAAGGGCGGCGAAGAGCAGCTCGACGTCGTCGAGTTGGAGCGGCTGGTTGTTGCGGTAGCTGACCTCGCCCTGCAGCGCGATGCCAGCGATGTTGGTGTTGAAGCTCGCGCCCCAGAGGTGGATGTCCTCAGGGAACTCGGTGAGGTAGCGGCCGGTGGCGGCGGCGATCAGGAGTTCACGTTGGCCGATCGGCCCGGTCACTTGGGTGGCGATGGTCGGGACCAGCGCGGCCACGGCCGGAAAATTCGTAATGGCGGCCGAGGCGGTGGGGTCACCCAGCGAGGCGCCGATGAGCAGTTGCACGGCTGTTGCCGCGGGAATGCCCGAAGTGGTCGCGGCGGGCACGATGGCCCCCATGAGGGTGGCGCTTCCGGTGATGGCGGCAGCTGAATCGCTCACCACGACGGCGCTGTTGACGGGCTGCGTCGGCGTGCGCGCGGAGATCGCGGGCAGCCGGCTGTGGTAATTCATGTAGTAGAGCGCGAACTCCGTGTTGTTCAGCCCCTCGGCGAGGTAGCGGAAGGCGACACCGTATTGGCCCGATGATTTCGGTTCGATGTCGTTGCCGCGGGAGATGGCGCCCAGCGGGCTGTTGTCGGGAATGGCACCGAAGCCGAGGTAAAGCGTCGAGCCGCCCTTCGCGACGAAGTCATTCGTGCTGAAATAGGTGCCGGGAGGATCGACACGGGTGCGCTCCCAGTCGAGGAGGTAGAAACCTTCCATCGTCAGGTTGTCGCTGAGGCCGAGGGAGAACGAGACCATGTTCACGGGGCGCAGGGCCTCCTTGAGCTCGGCACCGGGGAGGCGGAGTTTGGCGACGTCGATCGGGTTGACGGAGTTGATGCCGTTCGGGATGAGCGTGCTCTCGCCCCAGCTCAGCACCTGGCGGCCGACGGCGAAGCGGGCCGGCATGTGGCCGAGGTCGGGCTTGAAATAAACGTAGGCGTCGAGGAACTCGCCGCCGCGGCCGACGATCTTGCGGGCCTCGGGGCTCAGCGCCGTGCGGCTGCGCATGTCCTTCGCGTTTTCGCGGTCGTAGAAGTAGAAGCCGCGCACGAACGCGCCCATCTTGCCGTAGTCGATCTGGAGGTCGTGATTGGCCTTCATGAGCAGCGAGGCGAGACCGCTGCCGTAGTTGAGGTTGCCGTCGTCGGCGTTCACGGAGCGTTGCTGGCCGGCGACGCCGTTGTAGCTGCTCATGAGGCCGTAAAATTGCGGATCGGGATCGTTGAGGCGGTAGAGGCCGCCGATGGACAGCGTGGTGTCGAAGCTGCCCTTGGCGTCGCCGAACTCGAAGACGACCGCGTGGGAGGCGGTCGCCAAGCCGAGGAGGGAGGCAAGGGCTACGATCGTCTGGGTGTGCAGACGACGGGGCAGGGTTTTGCTTGGGTTCATAGCAGGAATAAGCGCGCGCACCCGTCAGACAGCAGGACGGCGCAAGGGGTGGG
>JAMPXH010000063.1 GCA_023701285.1 Candidatus Didemnitutus sp. | reverse complement strand
GCCTCTTCCTTCAGGCGCTGGAGCGCCATGGCGTCCTTGCGGAGGTCGATGCCGTTTTCCTTCTTAAAGCTGTCGACGAGCCAGGTGATGATGGCGTCGTCCCAGTTGTCGCCGCCAAGGTGGGTGTCGCCGTTGGTGGCCTTCACTTCGAACACGCCGTCGCCGATCTCGAGGATCGAGACGTCGAAGGTGCCGCCGCCCAAGTCGAAGACCGCGATCTTCTCGTCCTTCTTCTTGTCGAGGCCGTAGGCGAGCGAAGCGGCGGTGGGCTCGTTGATGATGCGGAGCACTTCGAGGCCGGCGATCTTGCCGGCGTCCTTGGTGGCCTGGCGCTGCGCGTCATTGAAATAAGCCGGGACCGTGATGACGGCCTGCGTGACCTTGTCGCCAAGGTAGGCTTCGGCGTCGGCCTTCAGCTTGCCGAGCACGAACGCGGCGATCTGCTGCGGCGCGAAGGTCTCGGTCTTGTCGCCGGACTGCACCTCGATGTAGGCGTCGCCGTTCTTACCGGGGACGACTTTGTAGGGGAGGTTCTTCGCCTCCTCCTGCACTTCGGTGAATTTGCGGCCGATGAGGCGCTTGGCGGAGAAGATGGTATTCTTCGGATTCGTCACCGCTTGGCGCTTGGCGGCTTGGCCGACGACGCGCTCGCCGGTCTTGGTGAAAGCGACGATCGAAGGCGTCGTGCGGGCACCCTCGGCGTTCGGAATGACCACCGGCTCGCCACCCTCCATGACGGCCATGCACGAGTTCGTGGTGCCCAGATCAATGCCTAGAATTCTGCTCATGCCGCCCTCTTTTGCAGGGCGCATGCCGTTGCTTAATAAAATACTTAAGCAATTATCAGTTAATTACTAAAGAACACAATCACCCTGCCTTTCCCTAATCCATGCGCCCATAATTGCGCCAGCGTGTCTCACAACGCTGTCACACTGCCAACGGCGTGTCACACCGCGCGCGGACCCGGCGCACCGTCTCAACCGCTCAGCCGGACTCATGCCGTTGGACGCGATTCCCGACTGATGAGCTCCTGACAATTGGGTGGTCGCCGCTGTCCCAGCGGCGACAGGCGTCGGTAGGGACACCGAAGCCCACCTCCTGCATGATCCCGGCTCAGCGCAGCTCACCGGTCAGCGCGCCCAAACGCAGGACCGCGATGTGCCGCTGCAAGCGGGCCCCGAGTGCGTCCGCCTCCGCCTGCCGCAAGTCCGCCTCGGCCCCGAGCGCCTTCGTGCGCAGCTCCAACCCCTGCTCCACCGCCTGCCGCGCGAGCTCCGCCGCCCGTTGCCGGTAAGCCAGCGCCTGCGTCGTCAGCGCGATCAGTTCGCCGGCGTAGATCTGATCCTGCCAGGCCGACCGGATTTCTCGCGCCGCTTCTTCTTCCAACCGGTCGCGATTGGTCTCGGCCAGACGGCGTTGCACGACACTGCGACGCGCCTCGGAATTGCGCCGGCCGAAGTCAAAAATCTCCCAGTTCAACGCCACGCCGGCCACTCCTCCGCGCGCCGGCAGCAACGCCTGCCCTTCCTGCCAGTAGGCGCTGGCGAAGAGCGTGACATCCGGGATGCGCGCCTGTCGCGCCGCACGCTCGCCGGCCTCGGCCTGTCGGACCACGGCGGCGGCCACGACGCGCTCGGGATTCTGCACCGCACGGGCCAGCCAGTGTTCCAGCGATTCGGCCGGGCGCTCGGGCAGGTCGCCCGCGAGCGGCAGGTCGTCCACGCCGGGACGGCCGATCAAGTCCGCCAGTTGGAGCGTGAGTTTGGCGCGCTGTTGCTCAGTCCGCAATCGATCGGCCTGCGCCTGCGTGCGCTCGGCGCGCACACCGAGCACGGCGTCATCGAGCAATTCGCCGACCGTGTGCGCGTTCTCCGCGTCGGTCAGCTTGGCGGTCAGGAACGCCACGCGCGCCGCCTGCGCCCGCTCGCGGCTGCGCTCGAGCAAAATGCCGGCGTAAAGTTGCTCCACGCCCATCCGGATCTGCAGCGCCGTGCGATCGCGCTCGCGGCTGGCCGCCTCCAACGCCGCCTGCGCCGCGGCCAGTCCGCTGCCGATGCGCCATTGCTGCGAGAGCGGCTGCAGGAACGAGACTCCGGCCAGATACTGATGCCGCTCACCGCGCAACAGCGTCAGATCCGTGGCAGGGAATTGCCCCAGCGTGGGCGACAGCGGCCCGAGTCCGAGGTCGGTGCCCACGCCGTCGAGCAATGAGGTCAGCGAGCCGGCCTTCACCTTCACGTCGAGCGGCTCGTGATAGCGCCCGGCGAGCCCGAGGACGTTGACCCGCGGGTAACGCTGCTCGCGCGCGAGCTTCACGCCGAGCGCGGCCTCGTCGACCTTCAACTGCGCGAGCTGCGCGCCCTTGCTTTGCGCCAAGGCCAGGCGCACCGCCTCGTCGAGCGTGAGCCCGACCTCCGCACCACGCGCCGGCAGCGCCAGCGCCGCCAGCGCGAGCACTCCGAGCCATTGCCATCGCCGCACGTTCTTCATGACTCCTCCTGTCCGGCCGGCCGCGCGTTCGGCGGCGGCTTTTGCATCATCAGGGCATAGACCGCCGGGATCACCAGCAGGGTCATGAGCATCGACCAGACGATGCCCACGGAAAACACGCTCGCGAGCGGCGCCCACAACGGCGAGCCGGAGAGGATCATCGGCAACACGCCGACCGCCGCCGCCATCGACGTGAGGAAGATCGGCCGCAGCCGCCGCTCGCCGGCCTTCACCACCGCCTCACCCGCCGGCATCCCTTCGTGCCGGCGCAACTCGTCCGCGTAGTCGACGAGGATGATCGAGTTGCGGATCACGATGCCGACGAGGCTGATCAAACCCACCGTGGCGGTGAATCCGAGGGGATTGCGCGTCAGCACGAGGCCGGCCATCGCACCGAAGAATGTCAGCGGGATCGCCAGCATCACGATCAGTGTCTCGCGCGAACTCTTGAACTGGAACAGCAGCACCAGGTAGATCAGCACGACGCTCGCGACCAGCGCGCCGGACATCTGGCCGAAGGTCTCCTGCTGGCCCTCGTATTCGCCGCCGAGCTCGATGCGGTAGCCGGGAGGCAGCCGCAGCTGCTCCAACCCGGCGCGGATCGGCGCCAGCACCTGCGACGGCAGCACGTCCTGCGCGGGATGGGCGAACACCGTGAGCGTGCGCACGCCGTTGCGGCGCGCGATCTGGGCCGGGCTCCAATCGGGCTGCACCTCCGCCACCTGGTTCAACGGCACGGTGGCCTGCGTCAGCGGCGCGCGCAGCATGAAGGTCTCCAACTCCGTGAACTCATGGCGCCGCTCGCCCTCGAGGCGCATCACGATCGGCACGGGCGCGTCGTGTTCCCACAGCTCCGTCACCGGCACGCCGCGGAAACCCGCCATCACCTCGGCCGCGATCACGCTGGTGCTGAGGCCGAGCCGGTTCGCCACCTCGCTGTTCACGCGCAGGTCGAGCGAGAAGCCGTCGCGGAAATCGTCGCGCACCTGCTCCGCGCCGGGCGCGCGCAGGAAGATCGCGCGCACCTCGTCGCCGAGCCGCCGCAGCGTGCCCAGCTCAGGCCCGCTGATCCGCACCTCGACCGGAGCCTCGGTCGGCACGCCCTGCTGGAAGCGCGCCACGTTGATGCGCGCCGCCGGGTCGAGCCCCGCCAGCCGGCGCGCGTAATCCGCGACGGCGGCGTCGGTCTCGGTGTTGCCCAGCGTGTTCACCAGCAGCATGGCGTAGCTGGCGCGCGGGAACTCCGGCGCGAAACTGTAGTAAACCCGCGGCGCCGCCGTGCCCACGAAGGTCGCGTGGCCGGTCAGCCGCGCGTCGCCCGCCAGCGCGGCCTCCACGCGCCGCGCCACCGCATCGGTGGTCTCGAGTCGCGTGCCGAGCGGCAGGTCGATCTCGATGACGAACTGCGCGCGCTCCGCCGCCGGGAAGAACTTCTGCTTGATGAAGGGCAACAGGGCCGCGCCCGCCGGCAGCGACAGCACGCCGGCGAGGATTGCCAGCCAGGGATGCCGCACGATCGGACCGAGCACGCGCGCATAGGCGCCCTGCACGCGCCCGAGCAATGCGTGGCCCACGCCGCCGCCCTGCTCCTTCAGGCCTTGGTGGATGAAGACGTAGCACAGCATCGGCGTGAGGAACATCGCCACGAAGAACGACGTCGCCAGCGCGATGCCCACCGTGATCGGCAGCGCGAGGATGAACTCGCCCGTCGAGCCGGTGAGGAAGAACGCCAGCGGCGCGAACGCCAGGATGATGGCGATCGTCGCCGTGAAGACCGGGATCGCCAGCTCGTGCGCCGCGCGCCACGCCGCATCCCAGCGCGACAGGCCGTGGTCGAGCTTCTCGACGTAGTTGTCCGCGATCACGATCGCATCGTCCACCACCATGCCGAGCACGACGATCAGCGCCGCGAGCGACACCTCGTGCAGCTCCACGCCGAGCATTTCCAGCACCTTGAACGTGATTGCGATGGTCACCGGAATCGCCAGCGCCGCGATCGAGGCCACCCGCCAGGGCAGCAGCAACAGCGTCACCGCGACCACCGCCACGAGCGCGATGAAGAATTCGCGGATGAAGTGGTTCACCGCCAGCGCCACCACGCCGGGCTGGTCGTTGATGACCTGCAGCGCCACGTCGGCGGGCAGCAGGGCCTTCACGCCGTCGAGTGCGGCCTGCACCTCGCGGCCGAATTTCACGATGTTGTGCCCCGGCTGCATCTCCACCGAGAGGATGAGCACCGGATCGTCGCGCCCGTTGAGCCGCAGGATCGATTCCGCATCCGCCAGCCGGCGTTCCACCGTGGCCACGTCGCCGATGCGCACGACGACACCCGTGACGGGATTGGTGAACACGACCTGCTGGCGCACCTCCTCCACCGAGGTGAACCGCCCGCGCGTGTGCAGCGGCACCTCCAGCGCGCCGGCCTTGATCGTGCCACTGTAAGGAGTCGCGTTCTGCTGCCGCAACGCCGCCACCACCTCCGGCAGGCCGGCGCCGTAACGCGCGATGCGGTGCGAATCCGCCTCGACGTAGATCGTCTCGCGGCGCTCGCCGTAGCGCTTGATCCGCCCGGCACCCTCGACGGTGCGCAACGCGTCCTCGATGCGCTCGAGATTGCGGCGCAGTTCCGCGTAGGTGCTGTGCGGCGAGGTGACACCGATGAGCAGGGCCACGGACTCGCCGAAATCCGAATTCACCAGCGGCCCGAGCGTGCCGGCGGGCAGTTGCAACTGTTTCAGCTCCGCGAGACCGAGCCGCAGTCGCGACCAGAAACCCTCCTTGTCCTTCACCCACTCGTGCAACTCCACCGTCACGACCGCCTGACCGTCGCGCGTGGTCGAGTGGGTCTTCACCGGATTGACCTCGGTGAACGTGAACAGATACGCCTCGATCGGCCGCGTGAGCTGCTGCTCGACCTGCGCCGCGTTCGCCCCCGGGTAGAGCGCGATCACGAGCGCCTGGTGCACCGTGATGCGCGGCGTGTCTTCGCGCGGCATCGTGAGCAACGAGTGCAGCCCGAGCCCGAGCGCGATCACGCTCAACACGATCGCCACCTGCCGGTGGCGCAGCGGCCAGGTCAGGAGCGACTTCATGGTTGGGCCAGCTTGACCGCCATGCCGTCGAACAGCGGCACCGTGCCACCGCGCACGACGAGCGCACCGGATTCCAGACCCGCGACGATCTCGACCTCCGTCTCGCGCACGCGTCCGATGCCGACGATGCGGCGCGCCACCGTGAGCGTCGTCGCATCGACCGTCCACACGTAGAGTCCGCCGTCCGGGTAGCGCTGGATCACCTCCGGCGGCAGCGAGAGCGCGGGGCGGCTTTCACCGGCAGCGATGCGCGCCGTGACGACGTTGCCCGGACGGAAGACCCCGTCCGCGTTCGCCAGGCGGATCTTCACGGCAAAGGTGCGGGACAGCGGCTCCGCCTGCGGCAGGATCGCCTCCACTTCGCCTACGACCTCGGAGCCGCCGGTCGCGGCGAGGGTCAGGCGCACCGCTTGCCCGGGGCGGAGGCGCGGCGCATCGACTTCCGGCACGCTCAACACCGCCCACACCGGCGACGGCGCCAGCACCGACACGACCGGCAGACCCGGCGCCACGACCGTGCCCGCCGCCACGCCATGCCGCACGACACGGCCGGCGAAAGGCGCCTGGAGCGACGTGTAGTCCACCCGCCGGCGCGCCAGCTCGGCGCCGGCCTGCGCCTCCTTCAGCGCCGCGTCGATCTTCTCGAAATCCGTCGCCGTGAGGCTGCCCAGTTCGCGCAATTGCCTCAGCCGCTCATGCCGCGCCGCGATCTCGGCCAAGCGCGCTTCGGCGACCGCGCGCGCGTCCTGGAAATCGGCGTCGTCCAATTGCGCCAGCAATTGCCCGGCAACCACGCTCTCGCCGTCCTCGACGGCCACGCGCAACACGCGCCCCGGCACGAGAAAACCCACCTGGGCCTTGTCGACCGCCTCGATCACGCCCGAGGCCACGATTTCCGCCGGCAGGGCCCGCGGCTCCAGCCGGATGACTTCGACCAGGGGCACCACGGCCGCGGGTTGCTCGGCGCGACGGCAACCGGTCGCCAGCAAGACCGTGCTCAGGACTGCTGCCAGCCCCCATCGCCCGGTCGGGAACGGAATGATTCGCATGAGGCCATCCTTCCGCAAAGGTGCTGCGCCGTCAATTGATGCCGCGGTCGGACCCGCATGGCAGTTGAGATTCTGGTCATGCCCATTACCTTGTCGCCATGGAATCGATCGAGCTGCCCGAGACCCTGCCGGTGATGACGCTGCCCAACACCGTGCTCTTCCCGCAGTCGCTGCTCCCGCTCCATATCTTCGAGCCGCGCTACCGCGCCATGCTGCGCGATGTGCTCCACGCGCACCGCCTCTTCGCTGTCGCGCGGATGGACGAGGCCCGGCTGACCGAGCCGGGCGCCGTCGAGCCGCCCCACCGCATTGCCGCCGTCGGCATCGTGCGCGCCTGCCAGGGCGCGGAAGACGGCACCTCCAACCTCCTGCTGCAAGGCGTCTGCCGCGTCGAGATCTCCGCCATCGTGCGCGAGCTGCCCTACCGCATCATCGCCATCCGGCCGCTCGCCTCGGTGAGCGGCGGCCAGCCGGCCGAGCTCGAGATCCTGCGGCTCGAGGTGATGCGCCTCCTGCAGGTCCGCCGCCGCCTCGGCACGCCCGCGCCGAAGGGCATGACCCAGTTCCTCGATTCCATCGAGGATTTCGACACCTTCGCCGACATCGCGGTCTTCAACCTCTGCGAGGACGCGCAGCTCAAGCAGCGCCTGCTCGAGGAACTCGATACGCACCGCCGCCTGCAACTCTTCGCCGGCCGGCTCCGCGCCGAGATCGAGACCCACCGCCTGCGCCGCAAACTCCAAGGCCGCCTGCCCGACGACGGCATCGACCACAACTGACCCGCGCCACCGCCCGGCGAACCGCCCCTACCCGCCGGCGTAACGGTAGCCGACGCCGTGCACGGTCACGATCGCGGTCGGTTCCTCGGGCTGGCGCTCGATCTTCTTGCGCAACTGCGCCACGTGCTGGTCGAGCGTGCGCGTCGTGCCGAAATAATCCACGCCCCACACCGCGTTCAGCAGCACGTCGCGCGAAAGCACCTCGCCTGGATGCGCCGCGAACACCTCGGCGAGCTTCAATTCCCGCGCGGTCAGCGCCGTCTCGCGTCCCGCGACTGTCGCGCGGAACCTCGCCCGGTCGACTTCCGCCTCGCCCAGCCGGAACACCATCGGCAGATTGGATGCCGGGCCGGCGGCGGCCACCTCCGCGAGCCGCGCGCGGCGCAGCAACGCCTCCACGCGCGCCAGCAGCTCGTGCACGCCGAAGGGCTTCAGCACATAGTCGTCCGCGCCGAGCTTGAGGCCGACCACCTTGTCCACTTCCTCGCCCTTGGCCGTGAGAAACAGGATCGGCACGCGCTCGCCGCGCGCGCGCAGCTCCCGGCAGACGTCGTAGCCGCTCATCCGCGGCATCATCACGTCGAGGATCACGAGCGCGAATTTCTCCTGCGGGAACAACCGCAGCGCCTGCGCGCCGTCTCCCGCCGCCGTCACGCGGTAGCCGTCGCTTTCGAGCGTGGCGACGAGCCCCGCGCGGATGTTCGGATCGTCCTCGGCGATCAGCACGTGTGCTTTCATGGCAATTCCAGGATGAAAGCCGCCCCGCCCCCTTCGCGCGGCGCATGACGCAGCTCGCCGCCGAGGCCGCGCGCCAACTGACGGGCGATGCTCAGACCGAGCCCCGCGCCTGCATGCTCCGCGGTCAGCGCGTCGTCGACGCGGTGGAATTTTTCGAAGATGCGCTCGCGCTGCGCCGCCGGCACTCCGGGCCCGCGGTCGAGCACCTCGATGCGCACGCCTGCCGGTCCTTCGCGGCGCGCCAGCCGCACCACGACCTCGCCGCCCGCCGCGCCGTATTTCGCGGCGTTGTCGATCAGGTTGAGCACGATTTGTCCGACGGCGTCACGGTCGGTCGCGATCTCCACCGCGCCGTCGGGCAGCTCCGGGCGAAGGACCAGCCCGAGCTCGGCGAAGCGCGGCTGCTGCGTCTCGATCAGGCGCGCCACCTCGCCGCGCAGATCCAAGGGCTCGCGCACGAATTTCTTCCGGCCCTGCTCGAGCCGGCTGAAGTCGAGCTCGTTGCCCACCAGCCGCGCGAGCCGCTGCGTCTCGCGGCCGATCGTGCGCAGGTAATCCGCGCGCCGCTCCGGGTCCGCCACCCGGCCGTTCTCGAGCAGTTCCGCGTAGAGCCGGATCGTCGTGAGCGGCGTCTTGAACTCGTGCGAGACGTTGGCGACGAAGGAAGTCTTGTGCGCCGCCTCCGTCGCGCTGCGGCGGGCTTGCCAGAACAGCAGCGAGCCGCCCGCGAGGATCGCCACGAGCAGGATGCCCACGAGCACGCTGCCGAGGACGAAGAAACCCGCACCGCTCGTCCGCTTGCCCAACGGCGCATCCACATACGCCACGACTTCCCAACCGCGCAGCGCCCCGTTCGCGAGCGGGATCTCCGCCAAGCCGGGCCCGTCGCGCGGCACGAAGCCCACCTGGTGCATCACCCGTCCTTGTTCGTCGCACAGGGCAAAGCCTTCGCCCGCGCCCGTCTCGCCCGGCAACGCCGCACCGAGGCGGGCGATCAGCGCCGCGAGTTCCAGCTCCACGCCGACCACCCCGTCCGTGCGTTCGACCCAGCCGAAAACATGCAGCCGCCCTTCGTGGCTCCACGGCATCCAGCCGCGCTGGAATTCGCGCGGCACCGCCGCGGCGGCGTCCGTGCTTTTTTCCTCCGCCGCCACGCGCGGCGCGGCCGCGGCAGGAGCGGAGTAGTCCATTGACCGAGCCCGCGCCGCCGACTGGGCATCCCGGCGCGCGCTCTGCACCTTGGCGACGTTTGCCGTCGCCTGCAGGCGGGCCGTCAGCTCGTCCTTGCTCGCCGATGCAGCCGCCGGCCCGGCGGAAAACGCCTCCCTGCTTGCCGGCTCTTCCTCGGCGCGCGCCGGCGTGCGCCACGGCGGCACCGGATTCCAGGCCGCGGCCACGCGGCGCCGGAATCCCGCCGCCTCCCCGGTGTCGCCCGCCGCCACGTGCAGCACCGTGCCGTCGCTGCGCGCCCGAAAGGCCACCCGCACGAGCGGATTCGCGCGACTCCACCCGGTCAGTTCCGCATCGGGATCGCGCGCGGGCAGCGCGGCGAGTCCGTCGAGCAGGCCGGTCTGCACATCGCCGGCCAGCAACTCCACGTTCTCGACGATCAGGCCGGCGCGGGCCGTGACGGCCGCGCGCCGCGCCGCGCTGGCGTAGCCTTCCTGCTCGGCGATCCGCGCCTGCTCGCGGCGCAGGAGCTGGATCGCGCCCACGCCCACGGCGCACGTGGGCACCAGCAGGAGCAGCCAGTAAAGCAGGATGCGGCGCGTGACCGGGGACACGGGGCGAAGCTAGGGGAATTGCGGCGCTTGAAAAGGAGCGAAACGCCGTTCAGCGGCGCGAGCCCGATGCGTTGCCCTGCTGGGTCCGCACCTGCTGAGCCTCGGCGCGCAGCGTCTTGCGCGCGGCGTTGCTCAATCCCTCGCGAGCGACGCTCGCCGCGGCGGCCGCTGCGTCCACGGAATAGGCGTCGAGCTGCGGGTTGCCGTAATCCTTGGCCAGCATCGCGATCTCGTCGGCTCGCTCGCGCATGATCTTGCCCGCATCCTCGCGGCGTCCGGAGTCCACGAGCGTGATCGCCTCTTCCTTCGCCTCGGCGAGCGCGTTCTGCGCATAATCGGCCTGCACCCGGTGGTTGGCGGACGCGACCACGACCTTCGCCTCCGGGCTGAAGCTCACCTTGCGTGCCGCGCGGGCTTCGTGCGGCCGGGCGGAGCGGGCGTCCTCGTAGCGCAGCTGCGCGCGGGCAATCTCGAGTTCCGCTCCAGCGCCGGAGGCCGCGACTTCGACTTCGATCAGGGCGAACTTTTCCTGACCGCCGTAGAGTTGGTTGAGCGTCAGCTCGGCCCGATCGGCACGAATCACGCCCTCGCGGCCGACGAAGCGCAGCGGACGCACACCGGCGGGAAATTCGATTTCGACCACCACGCGTCGCGCCACGACGTTGAAGGCGTCGCCCAACTCGGCCGCGAAGATGCGCGGCAAGTCATCGCTGTGCTCGACAAAGTAGGTGTTGCCATCGCTGCGCGCGGCGAGGGCCGCCATGAGGTCCTCGTTGAAGCCGAGCCCGAGCCCGATGGTGGAGACGGAGATGCCTTCCCTCCGCAGCGCCGCACCGAGGCGGCCGAGCTCTTCCGGCGCGCTGGGGCCGCGATTGGCCTGGCCGTCCGAAAGCAGGAGGACGCGCGGGACGTGCTTCGACTCGCCCAGATGGCGCCGCACCTCCGCCGCGCCGGCGCTGACGCCGCCGTGCAAGGCCGTGTAACCGCGCGGCTCGAGCCGCCGGATGGCCGCCGCGAGCGCACGTCCGTCGCGCACGGGACCCGCCGGCACGAGCACCTCGACTGCGGAATCGTAGGCGACGAGCGAGACGAGGTCATCCGGCGAAAGCTGGCGCACGAGTTCCAGCGCGGCCTCGCGGGCGCGCTCGATCTTGTCGCCCTGCATCGAGCCGGAGCGGTCGATCACGAGCGCGAGGTTGAGCGGCGCGCGCTCGTGCCGGCGGGGCAGCCGCACGGCATCGAGGCTGATCTTCACGATGGCGCGTTGCGCGGCATCCGCCGGCAGCACCGCCCGATCGACATCGATCTGGAGGCGCACCGGCGCGGCGGTCTCGGTTTCCTGGGCGGCAAGCGATGCTGCGCTGACGAGCGCAGCCGCGAAGAGTGCGGTGAGGAGTGATTTCATGGTTCGAAGGATTACTCCGCGATTGAACCATGAATCGCCGCGCCGGTTGTCAGCGGGGCGTCAGGAGTTTGTCAGGGAATTGTCATGCCCGGCCGGCTCCGCCCGGGCCGGAGAGCGGATTCACCGCCCGCACCCACTCCGCCACCGGCACGCCGCCTTCGAGGTGCTCGCGGCGGATGCGGTCGAAGCGCTCCGGCGTCACGCGCGCATACCACACGCCTTCCGGATAGACGACGAGCCACGGCCCGTCCTCGCAGACGCGAAAGCAGTCGGCCTTCGTGCGCATGACGGGCAGGCCGTGTTCCTTGAGCTGGAACTTGATGTAGTCCCACGTCTCCTCTCCCTCGTGCAGCGAGCAGCAATCCGGCCCGCGGCAGAGGAAAAGATGATGGCGGGCTCCGGCGACACCCGCCTTGCGGAGCCCTTGCTCGACGCCCCCCATGTTCAGCCGCGCACCGCTGCGACGTAATGAGCCTCGGCCTGCGTCCAGTTCACCACGTTCCAAAACGCGTTCACGAAATCGCCGCGGCGATTCTGGTAATGGAGGTAATAGGCGTGCTCCCACACATCGAGCCCGAGCACCGGCGCGAGGCCCTCGCTCAGGGGCGAATCCTGGTTCGCCGTCGAATGGACGACGAGCTTGCCGCCCTTCACGCTCAACCACGCCCAGCCGCTGCCGAAGCGCTTCATCGCGGCATCGGCGAACTGTTTTTTGCAGTCCTCCAGCGAACCGAAATCGCGTGCGATGGCCGCGGCCAGTTTTTCGCCGGGCGCGGACGAGCCGGCCGGAGCGAGGATGTTCCAGAAGAATGCGTGGTTCACGTGTCCGCCCGCGTTGTTGCGGATGCCGGTGCGGATCGCCTCGGGCACGCTGGCGAGATCGCGCACGAGCGCCTCGGGGCCCTTGGCGAGGAGTTCGGGGTGCGCTTCGAGCAGCTTCCTGGCGTTGGTGATGTAGGCCTGATGGTGCTTCGTGTGGTGGATCTCCATCGTGCGCGCGTCGAAGTGCGGCTCGAGCGCGCCGTAGGCATAACCCAAGGCCGGCAGGTCCCAACCGAGCGCCGAGGTTTGCGCCGGGACGGATTTCTCCGCCGCACCGGCCGCCGGAGCGAGCCGCAGGCTCGTCGCCGCCACCAATCCCGCACCCATGATCTTCAAAGCCTGTCGCCGGTCCATGCCGTTATCGTGGTTTTCCATGCGTCCACCATGTCCATTCGGCCCGGGTTGGCAAGCGACCGCCATTGACCTTCCGAGCGTCCGGAATTCTCCTACCTCCGTGGTCCCCGACACTGCCACTTCCGACGCCACGCCCGCCGGCCGCATCCTGGCCGCCGAGGACGATGCCAGCACGCGCCGTCTCATCGAGTTCAAGCTCAAGCGCGAGGGCTTCGCCGTCGAGATCGTGCCCGATGGCGAGACACTTCTCGCCCGCGCGCCGCAGTTCCAGCCGCACCTCGTCATTCTCGACCTGCTGATGCCCATCAAGAACGGCCACACCACGCTGCGCGAGCTGAAGGCACATCCCCAGCTCGGCGCGGTCCCCGTGCTCATGCTCTCGAGCAAAAACCAGGAGGAGGACGTGCTGCTTTGCCTCAGCGCCGGCGCGGCGGACTACATGGTGAAACCCTTCAGCCCCGACGAACTCGTGCTGCGCGTCCGCAAGCTGCTCCGATGAACCTTCGCCCGCTCTTCGTCATTTTCGCCCTCGTGCTCGCGGTCGCGAGCGGCGCGAGTGCCGCCACCTACGCGGAGGCCTACGCAGCCAAGCAAGCCGGCGACCACGTGCGCGCCATCGAGCTTTTCAATCAACTCGCCGTCGCCGAGCCCCACAACACCGACGTCCTCTTCCAACTGGGCACCGTGCAAGGCTGGGCCGGCCGCTACGACGACGCCCTCGCCACGTTCGAACGCGGACTCGCGCTGGCCCCGCGCCACACCGATCTGCGCCTCGGTTACGGCCGCGTGCTCGCCTGGTCCGGCAAGTTCGGTCGCGCCGAAGCCGTGTTCCGCGCCGTGCTCGCCGACGAGCCGGGCAACCTCGACGCGCTCAACATGCTCGGACGCGTCCTCACCTGGCAGCGCCAGCTCGACGCCGCCGGCGAGGTCTTCACCAACATCCTCGCCTCCGCACCTTCCAATCCCGACGCGCTCGTCGGCCAAGGTGATGTCGAGCGCGCCCAGGAGCGTTTCACCGAGGCCCGAGCCCTCTACGAACGCGCGCACGCAATCGAGCCGGATTCAGCCGACATCGCCCGGCGCCTCGCGAGCGTGCAGGGCGCCGGACGCTGGCGGCTGGACGCCGGCTTCGAGCACAGCGACTTCGCCGGCAACGCACGCGACGACTGGCAGGGCTGGAACGCCGCGCTGCGCTACACGCTCGACCGCCGCACCGGTCTCGCCGGCGGCTTCGACCACGCACGCCGCTTCGGTCACACCGACACCCAATACTGGCTCGGCGGCGACCGGCGTTTCGGCGACCGCCTCGCCGCCTACGCCCGCCTGCATTTCACACCCGGCGCTGATTTCTTCGCCCGCCGCTCGCTCGCCGCCGGCGGCACTTGGCGCGCACGCGAAGCCGACGAGCATTGGGGCGCCACTTTCCTGCTCGCGGATTACCGCTCATCCGACTTCGGCATCGGCACCGCCCACTCGCTCTGGGTCGGCGTGACGCAGGCAACCGGCCGCCGCGTGGCCGTGACGGGCAAGGTCCTCGTCACCCGGAATCTGAACGACAACTGGACCTCCGGCTGGCAGCTGCGCCTCGACGGCGAGCCGTCCGACCAGTGGCGCTGGCACCTCGGCTATGCGGATACCGAGGAATCGCTCACGAGCACGATCTTCGACTTCACACGCGAGTGGCGCACGCGCGCGGTTTTCGCCGGTGCCGCGCGCGAATTCTCCTCCACCCTGGGCCTGCGGCTCGATCTCACGCACGAATGGTCGGAAGGCGCGCCGGACCGCAACGGCGTGAGCCTCGGCGTGGTGACCCGCTTCTAGCGCCCCGGCGCACCGGCCATGAGCCCTGCCGAATCGCCCCTGCTGCACTTGCTGATCGACGTGTGCCTCGCGTTCGCGCTCGGTTCGATCGCCGTGTGGCTGGCGGTGTTCCTCGTCCGCTCGCGCCGCCTCCGGCAAGTCGCCGCCACGCAGGCTGCCGAGGAGGAACTCACCCGACTCGTGCTCGACCAACTGGCCGGCTACGCACCCATCTCGCGGCTGCCGGAGTTGCCGCGCTGGAAGCGGCGCATCCTGCTTCGCGTGCTGCGCGAGCTGATCGCGCAGACCAAGGGCCGCGATCAGGCGATCTTGATCGACTTCCTCGGCCGCGCCGGTTTCCGGGCCGAGGCGCTCGCCGACCTGCGGCGCGGCCCGGCCGACCGCCAGCGCGCCTGCCAGGTGCTCGCGCTGTTCGACGACGAGGTCAGCCTCGCCGCCTTGCGCCGGGCCCGTCGCGACCGCGATGGAGCCGTGCGGCTTTTCGCCGCCCGCGCGCTGTTGCAGAAGGACAAGGTCGATTCGCTCTCCGACTTGCTGCGCGACGTCGGGTTCTCGGCTGACGATCCCTCGTTGATGCTCGCGGAACTCTTCGCGCACCTGCCGGCGCGACTCCGTCCCGAAGCCGTTGCGCTGCTCAGCTCCCCCTTGCCGCCGGAATGGCTGCGCATGCTCGCGATCGCGCTGGCGCGCCTGCAAGTCGGCGAGGCCTTCGATGCCATCGTGGCGTTGGGCCGGGCGGAGAGCCCGCGCGTGCGCGCCGCATCGTGGGTGGCCCTGCGCACCCTCGGCGACCCGCGGGCCGCCGAAGGAATAGGCGCCGGTCTCCGCGATCCGGCGGCGGACGTGCGCCGCGCCGCGGCGGAATGCGCCGGCGTCGTCGGCGGTCCCGAAATCGTGCCGGAGCTGGTGCTGCTGCTGGATGACGACGACTGGTGGGTGCGCTACACGACGGCGGGGGCGCTGTGGGACTTCGGACCGGCCGGCCGCGCGGCCTTGCAGGCGCACAACGCCACCGCATCCCACGACACCGGCCGGCAGCTCGTGGCCGAGCGCGAGGATCCGCACCATGAATCCTGAGTCGCTCCGACCAGTATTCACCGAGGCAGCCACGCTGATCGCGTGGCTCGTGCTGGGCTCGTCGCTGCTCCAATACGGCTTCTACACGCTGCAGACCGCGCTGGCCTTCTTCGAGCTGCGCCACGCGCGCGACGCCGACCGGCGCGCCGACGCCGGCTGGTTGATCGGCGGCAAATCGATCCCGGGCATCTCGCTGCTCGTGCCGGCCTACAACGAGGAGCGCACGATCGTGGACAACATCCACTCGCTCCTCACGCTGCGCTACCCGCGTTACGAGATCATCGTGGTCAACGACGGCTCGAAGGACGGCACCGCGCGCGCCGTGATCGAGGCGTTCAAGCTCGAGCCGGTAGAGCTTCGCCGGCCCCACCCCGCCCCATGCCGCGCGATCCGCGGCATCTACCGGCACCGCAACTACCCGAACCTCGTTTTCATCGACAAGGAGAACGGCGGCAAATCCGACGCGCTCAACGCCGCCATGAACTACGCCCGCCACCCGCTCGTGTGTGGCGTGGATGCCGACTCGTTGCTCGATCACAATTCCCTGCTCAAGGCCGCGCGCCCCTTCATCGAGCAGCCGCGCTCGCTCATCGCGGTCGGCGGCACCATCCGCATCGCCAACGGGTGCGAGGTGCACGGCGGCATGATCGTCAACGAAGGCGCGCCCCGCCGCTGGGTGCCCTTGTTCCAGGTCGTCGAATACCTCCGCGCTTTCCTCATCGCGCGCCTCTCCTTCAGCCGCCTCAACACCGTCTCCATCATCTCGGGCGCGTTCGGCCTCTTCAAACGCAGCGCGGTGCTGGAGGTCGGCGGCTACACGCACGACACGGTCGGCGAGGACATGGAGCTGATCGTGAAGCTCCACCGTCATTTCCGCGACCGCGCCGAACCCTACAACATCCTCTTCGTGCCCGATCCCGTCTGCTGGACCGAGGCGCCGGAGTCGCTCGCCGTGCTGCGACGGCAGCGCACCCGCTGGCAACGCGGCCTCTGCGAAGTGCTCGTGCGGCACCGCGGCATGATGTGCAACCCGAAGTATGGCCGCATCGGCTGGATCGGCCTGCCCATCTTCGTGCTGTTCGACATCGTCGGCCCCTTCCTCGATCTGCTCGGCCTCGTGCTCGTGCCGCTCTTCTGGTGGCTGGGCATCCTGAGCTGGCAATTCATGGCGGCGTTCTTCGCCGTCGTCGTCGGCTACGGCGTCTTCCTCAGCATGATGGCGCTCGTGCTCGCCGAGGCCACCCTGTTCAAGACCACCCGCAAGCGCGACATGGTGCTCTGCGCCCTCGGCGCGATCGCGGAGAACTTCGGCTACCGCCAGCTCAACCTCCTCTGGCGCATCGAAGGCATCTGGCAGTATCTGCGGAAAAAGAAAACCTGGGGCGAGATGACGCGCACCGGTTTCACCCGGAAGACGGACAAACCCGCCGCCGACTCAAGCAGGGCTTGAACCGGTCGCAGGAGCGGTTAAGCACAGGACCGTGCTGCTCTTCCGTCGCATTCTCGGGTTCAAGGAGGAAACCATCCAACAGCGTGAAAAGCGCCGCGCGCAACGCTACGCGGTCAGCCCGAGCTTCCCGCTGAAAGTGGTGCTCAACACGCTCGGCCGCGACGAGGACGCCCAGCTGAACAAGACCAAGGACGGTCGCGGCCGCAACTGGGGCGCGCAGGCCGTCAACCTCTCCGGCACCGGCGCGAGCATCCTCGTCTCCCCTTCGCTCCTGGTTCACCGCGGCGACACCTGCACGCTCACGATCACGATCGAGAACTTCGTCATCGTGCAACGCGGGCTCGTCGCGCACTACCGCAGCCAGCGCGACTACGCCACCGTCGGCATCGCCTTCGAGGCCCCGGAGCCGGGCATGCAGCGCGCCTACCTCCAGCTGCTGGAGCCCCTCGCCATCGGTGACTCCCTCAAACCCGTGCCGGCAAAACAGGTCCGCCAGGACACGCCCGGGCAGCACAAGGAACAGTATTGCGGCGAAGGCGACGCGCAGCTCACGGTCTGGCGCGCCACCCCGGAGAGCGCGCCGCACGCCTTCGAATTCCGCATGCACCAGTGCTACGCGCGCGGCAGCTCGCATTCCAACGAGCTCGCCGTCTACACGCTGGAGGACTCCCCGCCTTCGGTGCACGGCTACGATGCGCCGGCCCTCAAGCGCTCGCCGGGCCACGCGCGCGAGATCCAGACGCTGTTCCGCTGGACGGTGCCGCATTTCGCCTCCGCCGTGCCGGCGGACGTGCGGGGATTCCTCGCGCAATTCGCGCAGTAACCGTGCCGCTCCGTCGGGCCCCGCCCCGCGAGCCGCCCTTCGCTTTTCCCGTGCTCTTCTTCAAACGCATCTTTGCCAACGAATCCGAGGTCCTCGCCAAGAAGGAACAGCGCCTCTCCAGCCGCTACGCCGTGGGCGAACACTATCCCGTGCAGGCGATGCTGCGGCTCGACGCCCAGCGGCGCGAGGTGCGGCTGCTCGACGTCTCCTGCGGCGGCGCGAGCGTCGCCCTGCCGGAAAACCATACCGTGCGCCGCGGCCAGAGCGGGCAGATCACGCTCAGCCTCGGGGACGACTCGCTGACCCTGCCCTGCCGCGTGGCGAACGTCCGCCAAGTCCGCCAGGAGCCGGCGTGCGGGTTGGAATTCGAGTTCCCTGACGCGACGCGCCAGGAAGCCTACCTGCAGCTCGTCGAGCCCGTGGCACTCGCAACCTCGCTCGCCTTCGTCAATCCCGCCAAGGTCGAACAGGCTGTGCCGGGTCTGAAGCTCGAGCAATACGACGGCACGCCGCCGACCCGCCTGCGCGTCTGGCGCAACACGACGACGCGCGAGATCGCCGCCTTCGAATTCCAGCTCGCGGAGTATCTCGTGCGCTGGTCCGCCGGCATGGAGCAACTCGAGCTCGGCCGCGCCGGCACGAGCCGCTCCCTCACCGAGGCGCAGAGGCACGAGGTCATCTGGCTCTTTTATCTCACGGTGCCCAACCTCGACAAGGGCGTCGCTCCCGACGTGCGGGACTTCCTCGGCAAGCTCGTCGCGCAGGAGTGAACCGGGCGCGGGCGCAACCGCTCCACCACAGCGCAAAAAAATGGGCCAGCCCCAAAAGGCTGGCCCGAGTGAAACGGACTTGCGGCGCCACCGGACGCGGCGCCGCCCCAATCAAGCGCGCACGGTCATCGTGCCGTCGGCGACGATCTTTTTCTGGATCTCCGCGAAGGCCGCGTTGACCTCGTCGTCCGTGAGCGTGCGCTCGCCGGAGCGGAACGAGAGCGAGAAGGCCACGCTCTTCTTTCCCTCGGGCAAACCGGCGCCTTGGTAGACGTCGAAGACATCGACGCTCTCGACCGCGAACTTCGTGGCCGCCTGGCGCGCAACGGTGAGCAGTTGTTGGCGCACCTCCTCGGCGTGACGCGTGGCATCGATGACGAGCGCAATGTCGCGCAACGCGGCGGGGAAGAGGCTGAAATTCTGGAAACGGCGATGGCCACTCTCCGCAGAGAGCTTTTCCGGAAGAATCGCGAACATGCCGGCCCAGACTTTGCCTTCGACACCGGCGGCGCGGACCATGGCGAGGTTGAGCAGGCCGAAGCGTGCGGCCCAGCCGCCCTTCATCTCGCCTGCCGCAGCAGCGTGACCTTCCTGCCAGCCCCAGAAAGCGCCGGTCACCGGCACGAGCGGCTGGGAATTCAGGTTGAGGCCGGCTTGCGCGAGCAGGACCTCCATGTGGCGCTTCACTTGGAAGAAGTCCGGCTCGGGACGCGCGAGCCACGCACGGTCCTTCGGGTTGTGCGCGATGACGAAGCCGACGCCGACGCACTCGTGCACGGTGCCGTTCATCTCTACGAACACACGGCCGGTTTCGCAGAGGCGCGAGACGGTGTTGCCGCGCGCCTGGTTGAGCTTGAGCGATTCGAGCAACCCGAGCACGAGCGTCGGGCGCAGGCTCGACTGATCCTCGACAAACGGATTGGCCAAGGCCAGTTCCTGCGCCGCCGCCTCGGAGACCCAGGTCTTGAGCTCCTTGGCGGAACGCAGCGTGTAGTTTACGCACTCGTGGAAGTGCTGACCAACGAGATAGTCGGTGACCTTGCGGTTGAAGACCGCAATCGGATCGTCGTCGCTCTCCGGCAACGCGGGACCGACGGCGGGCGCAGGCGGAACTTTCTCGGTGCCATACATGCGCAGGACTTCCTCCACGAGGTCGATCGGGCGGTCCAGATCGCCGCGGTAGCTCGGGACGTCGACCGTCCACTCGGGCGTGCCGTCGGCCAGCTCGGTCTCGCCGACGATGGCGAGGTTGAGCGCCTTCAGGGAATTGCGGATGTCGTCGTCGGCGATGTCGAACCCGAGGCGGGCGCGGATGTAGGCCGGCGTGACCTTGATCTCGCGCGACCACGGTTGCTCGCCGCCGATCTTGAACGACGGGCCGACGACGGTGCCGCCGGCAGTCTCGAGCAGCAGATCGACCGCGCGGCCGGCGGCCTCAAGGGTGCCGTGCGGATCGACGCCGCGCTCGAAACGATACGACGAATCGGACGCGAGCCCGAGGCGCTTCGAGGTCCAGCGGATCGACTGCGGGCGGAAATAGGCGGCCTCGACCACGACGTCGGTCGTGGTGGCATCGACCTCGGCGTTGGCGCCGCCCATGATGCCAGCGACGACCATCGGGCTTTTCTCGTCGGCGATGACGAGCATGCGGCTGTTCAGCGCGCGCTCCTTGCCGTCGAGCGTGGTGAGTTTTTCGCCGTCGACGGCGCGGCGGATGACGATCTTGCGGCCGCCGATTTTCTTGGCGTCGAAGACGTGGAGCGGCTGGCCGAGCTCGAGCATCACGTAGTTGCCGACGTCGACGAGGTTGTTGATCGGGCGGAGGCCGACGGCCTTGAGGCGTTCCTGCATCCACGCCGGGCTCGGGCCGACTTTCACGCCGGCGATGGCGATGCCGACGTAGAGCGGGCAATCCTCGGGTGCCTCGACGCGGATGTCGCTGAGAACGTCGCCACGGAAGCCTTGCGTCTCGTTGCGGAACTTGACCTGCGGATGGCAGAGATCCTTGCGGAACCACGCGGCGATCTCGCGCGCGATGCCGATGTGGCTCAGCGCGTCGGGACGGTTGGGCGTGATCTCGATGTCGAACACGGTGTCGCCCGGCGGCAGCACGGCGTTGATCGGCGTGCCGATGGGCGTGGCGGGATCGAGGAGGAGCAGGCCGGCGTGGTCGTCGCCGAGGCCGAGTTCGTCGGCGGCGCACATCATTCCTTGCGACTCGTGGCCGTAAGTCTTGCGCAGAGCGATCGCGAAGCCGCCGGGCAGGACTGCGCCCGGCAACGCAACCGGCACACGGTTACCCGGATCGCAATTGGGCGCGCCGCATACGATCTGACGGATGCCGCCGTGATCGGGGCCGACGTCGACTGTGCAGAGCGAGATATCCTTTTTGAGATTCGGGATTTTCTCGCGCGTCTTGACCTCGCCCACGACGACATGCTGCAACGGTTGAAGGCCGGCCGTGGCCACGCCTTCGACCTCGAAACCGACGAAGGTGATCGCGCGCTTGAGCTCGTCGACGGAGACGCCGTCGAGGTTCACGTATTGTTGGAGCCAGTTTAGAGAAATCTTCACGGAGAGACGGAGAAAGAGGTTAACCACGAATGGACACGAATTCACACGAATGGCGCTGCGCGCCGAAACGTGATTCGTGTCCATTAGTGTTCATTCGTGGTTGAGTTCGGGTCAGGCGAACTGTTTCAGGAAGCGGACGTCGTTCTGGTAGAAGTAGCGGATGTCATCGATGCCGTAGACGAGCATCGCGAGGCGTTCGAGGCCCATGCCGAAAGCGTAGCCGCTCCAGACGTTGGGGTCGTAGCCGACGGCTTCGAAGACCGCCGGATCGACCATGCCGCAGCCGCCGATCTCGATCCATTCCTTGTTCACCTTCGGGAGGTGCTTGGCGGAGAGGTCGACCTCGAAGGAGGGCTCGGTGTAGCTGAAGTAGTGCGGGCGGAAGCGCGTCGTCGTGCCTTTGCCGAGCAGCGAGGCGAAGATGTAGTCGAGCATCGCCTTCAGGTCGCGGACAGTGACGTTTTTGTCCACGTAGAGACCTTCGAGCTGGTGGAAATTCGCGCTGTGCGTGGCGTCGGTGGTGTCGCGGCGGTAAACGCGGCCGGGCGAGATCACACGGATGGGCGGCTGCCCTTTCAGCATCGTGCGGATCTGCACGGACGACGTGTGCGTGCGGAGGAGGTATTTCTCGCCGTCGACTTTGCGCGAGACATTGCCGAAGCGCGCGGCCTCGGGGAAATAAAACGTGTCCTGCGCGTCGCGCGCCGGGTGATCGGGCGCGGTGTTGAGCGCATCGAAGCAGTAATACTCCGTCTCCACCTCCGGGCCTTCGACGACGGTGAAGCCGGCTTTGCGCATGATGCGGCACATCTCCTCGCGGACTTGCGTGAGCGGGTGGTAGGTGCCGGGGCCGGCGTCGGGCGACGGGAGCGTCGGGTCGACCGCGGGCCCGAGTTGGGCGGCGATCTCGGCGTCGGCGATGCGCGCGAGCGTGGCGTCGAGTTGGGCTTGGAGCTGGCCCTTGGCCTCGTTGATGAGCTTGCCCATGACGGGGCGTTGCTCCTTCGGCACGGTGCCGAGCTGCTTCATCAGGGCGGTAAACTCGCCGTTGGGGCCGACGTAGCGGGCCTTCGCGGCCTCGAATTCGGCGCGCGACTTCAGCGCCGCGAGTTCCGCGGGCGCTTTGGCGAGGAGAGCGTTCAGGGTGTCTTGCATCGGAGAAGAGGAGCTAACCACGAATGGACACGAATACACACGAATGGGCGGCGGTCGGACGGCGATGCTTCGTGTTCATTCGTGTCCATTCGTGGTTCAAAAAACAAAAGGACGGGTGCCGTGGGGCAGCCCGTCCTTCAGGGAAGTGGTTTGTGAAACCGAAGGCGAGCCTCTAGCCGGCTCGCGTGTGTGTTGCTCAGGCCTTGGTGGCCTTCGCCTTCAACGCGTCCTGGGCCTTGACGACCAGGGCCTTGAAAGCGACTGCGTCGGCGATGGCGATCTCGGAGAGCTGGCGGCGATCGAGGAGGATGCCGGCGGCCTTGAGACCTTCGATGAAGCGGCTGTAGGTGATGCCGGCTTCGCGGCAGGCCGCATTGAGGCGCACGATCCAAAGGCCGCGCATGTTGGCCTTCTTCTTCTTGCGGTCGATGTAGGCGTATTGCCAGGCGTGCTGGACCGCTTCCTTGGCGTAGCGGAACAGTTTCGATTTGTTGCCGAAATAGCCCTTGGCGTATTTCAGCACTTTCTTGCGGCGCTTGCGCGACGCGGGGGAGTTGGTGACACGAGCCATGTTTTAGTTTGGTTTTGGTCGCCGGCAGGTCGGTTCGTTAGACGGTCACCTGCCTGGCGAAGTTATGGTTTCGCTTCGGCTGTCTTTTAGAGCCCGAAGGGCAGACAGCGCTTGAGCGCCTCAGCGTGGCCGGGGGCAACGAGCTTGTCGCGGGAAGCACGGCGTTTGGACTTGGTGCTTTTCGCGGCGAGCAGGT